>CAYSNS010000001.1:0-26401 GCA_964432395.1 uncultured Aquifex sp.
AGAATTGATTTTCCTGTGGAAGGTGAGGAGGTATTGGGTAAAGCTGTTGTGGTGAACGTGCAGGAGACGGAGGAAGGCAACATTAAATTGGGCTTTGAACTCCTTATAGACGATGCGGATTCTGTAAAGGTAAGGTTTTATGTCTACTCAAGAATCAGAGAGATACTCCGAAGGGGACACTAACCCTCTTGAGATAAGACGGCAGCTCTTTCATCTAACTGCTATATTTCTATGGCTTTTTCCCATATACTCCTTCCCGGAACACGTAGTCATATTACTCTTTCTCACGGTTACCATCCTCAACCTTCTTGTAGTTTTGAAGAAACAACCTTTTTATGGATTGTTTAGACCCTTTCTAAAGAGCCTGGAGAGAACTAAGAACATGGATAAGCCCGGTGTCCAAGCCCTCTACGCAAATCTTGGTATATTTATAGCTTTTGTGCTCTTTGGAGATAGCTCAGCGGTTGGAGTGCTTACCCTTGCGGTCGGGGACAGTTTTTCGACACTTGTAGGCAGGTTCTTCGGAAGAAGTAAACTCCCCTGGAATGGAGAAAAAACCTGGGAGGGATGTTTGGCCTTCTTTTTCACGGTTTACATAGTTCTTTCTATGCTCGTGGATGTAGGGAGTGCGGTCTTGATAGCCTTTGCCTGCTCCATAGTGGAGTCTCTCAAACTCGGTGTAGATGACAATCTTATTCTGCCTCCACTGGCTACAGCTTTACTCTACCTGGTATGATGCTCTATGTATAGATTGAGCACCTTCTCCGCTTCCTTTAGATAGTTAGGTTCAATTCGCACTCTGGAGGCACGCTTTGAGAGTCCTATCTTCCTTATTATCTTTACCACGCTCGGAGAGACCTCTATATCACCTTCTTTTCCTACCGAGCCGTCCGAGAGACGAAATTTGGTGTGTTTACCAAGACCCTTCTGTATAAGAAACTTGGGTCTTATCCCTGAAAGCTCAAGGAAGTCCAGCATGAGTTTTATCCTGTAGGCGGGATAGCTTTTCCCGGGATTTTTAACGAGGTATTTGTAAAACATATCAAAGAGACTTGAATCGTAAAACCTTACATTCTTTAAGATAAAACCACATATCCACGACATCCACATAAATCTATCGAAGTCTTGGCACAGAAAAGAGAGCCTGTCCACCTGCAGTATGTCCCATGGCAAAGTTACATTACCTTGCTGTCTAAGGTCAACTTGGAGAATGTTAAAAGGTTCAAAAAGTCCAAAGAACCTACTTTGCGGTATTAGCCCTTCTCTTACCAGGATATCTACCATACCTAAGGGAGAATAGGCCTTTATCAGCAAGTCATAATCTCCCGCTCTAATCCTTTTCAGGACCATAATTCTGGTTTTTACGCTCATAAATCATTTATAATACTCTCTCTCATTTATACTCAGGAGGTGTTTTGAGTGCCACTTTTGTTTAATAAGGTGAAAGACCTGCGAAACTATCTGAATAACTTACGTTGCGAGAGAGGTCTGGATGTAGGTTTTGTTCCCACTATGGGTTATCTACACGAGGGGCATAAAAGGCTTATAAAGACCTCAAAACTTCAGAACGATGTAACCATTGTCAGCATATACGTTAATCCCACGCAGTTCGGAGAAGGAGAAGACTTTGAACGCTACCCGAGGGACCTCAGCAGGGACATGTCCATATGTGAAGAGCTGGGTGTTGAGGCTGTGTTTGCACCGAGCGATGAAGAGATGTACCCTGCGGGAGATAGCACCGAGGTTTACGTAAAGGGGTTGAGCGAAATCCTTGAGGGTAGATACAGGCCCGGGCACTTTAAGGGAGTTGCAACCATAGTTGTTAAACTGCTCAACGTAGTTCAGCCCAACAGGGCTTACTTTGGGGAGAAGGACTATCAGCAGTTGAAGTTGATAGAGAGGCTCGTAAGAGACCTTCTGATACCAGTTCAGGTAGTTCCCGTAGAGGTTGTCAGGGAGCCGGACGGCTTAGCTTACAGTTCACGGAACGTGTATCTTTCAGACGATGAAAGGCAGTCCGCCCTTTCCATATACAGGTCCTTCCTGCTGGCTCAGAGGATGATAGAACACGGAGAGAGGGACGCTGAAAGCATAAGGAGAGCTATGGAGCACTTTATACTTAAACATCCTCATGTTAAAAAGATAGACTACATAGAGATTACAGACCCTGAGCTCAACCCCAAAGGGGTTATAGAAGAAGGAGACAGGATTCTCGTAGCTGTGTGGGTTGGTAATACTCGCCTCATAGATAACTGGAAGATAAAGCTATGAGACTCCTGTTTATGGGCACACCTGAGTTTGCGGTTCCCAGTCTGAGAAAGCTCTACAGAGACTTTAAGATAGTAGGTGTCGCAACCCAGCCAGATAGGCCCGCAGGTAGAGGAAAAAAGCTAACACTACCTCCCGTAAAGAGGGTAGCCCTTGAGCTGGGCCTAAAAGTGTTTCAACCTGCAAAACTGCGCGGTTTTGAGGAGATTATAAGAGAGATAAAGCCTGACTGCATAGTGGTTGTAGCGTATGGCAAAATTCTTCCCCGTGAAATTCTTGATATACCGCCCTACGGCGTGGTGAACCTGCACGCCTCCCTGCTTCCCAAGTATAGGGGAGCTTCTCCCATACAGAGAGCTCTAATGTCTGGAGAAAGGGAAACGGGGAACACGGTCATGCTTGTGAACGAGGAGATGGATGCGGGAGACATACTGTCGCAGGAGGCCGTTCCGATAGATGAAGAGGACAACTTCTATACCCTTTCTGAGAAACTTTCCCTAAAGGGAGCGGACCTGCTCTTGAGGACCCTTTCCCTGTGGTTTCTGAGAAAGATAGAACCTGTTCCCCAAGACAATCGGAAGGCTACCTATGCGCCTCCTGTAGCCAGGGAGGAGTTCAGGATATGTTGGAAGGCCCCATCGCAGAGCGTGAGGGACCGAATCAGAGGACTCTTTCCAAACTCATATACAGTTTTCCGCGGTAGCAGGCTGAAAATACTGAAAGCTTCCATCGTGGAGGGAGGAGGAAAACCAGGAGAGGTTATAGACCCCAAGAGTTTTATAGTTGCCTGTGGAGAGGGAGCACTAAAGGTAGAAGAGCTTATATCTCCCAAGGGTAGAAAAATAAGCGGAGAAGAGTTCGTTAAGGGATATAGCCCTTCAAAAGACGAGCTGTTAAAATAAACCCATGGAAGACAAGCTGAAGCGTGCCACCCTTCTTATAGAGCACTACCTGAACCAGATATTCGGCTCGATAAGGGTTTACAGGGAAGATAGAGAGTTTCTCGTCCCGTGGGGTTCAACGGTTATAAATGTAGACCTGATTGAAGAGGGTGAAGATGTTCTAGTCCATATATACTCTCCCGTAGCTCTGAGAGTGAAACAGGACAAGGAGCTTCTGAGGTTTTTACTTATAGAGAACGCATCCATAAAGATGGCTTCCTTCTATATAGAGCTTGAAAAGGGGTTCTTGGATATACTGGTAGGTTCCAAAGTTAAGCTTGACTTTATCAACAAGGAACTGCTTGGCTATCTCTCTATGGAAGTTGGAACGATAGCCAACGAGTATTCCAAGGAGATAATAGCGGTTTTCGGGGGGCTGTCCTTTAAGGAGTATGTGGAAAGGGAAAAGCTTGAGAAAAAACCCTTTGAGAAGGTTTTGCACGATACCTTTGCGGTGGAAGGTCTTAACCTTAGCCTCGAAATCTACAGGTCCTCGCAAGACACATTCATGATTCTGGGCAAGATAGTTGATACAGGGCAGGTATTTATAAGAGCGGAGAGAAGAAAAAGCCTACAGGATATGTTCAAGCTCTCCGAGAGCATAAAGGAGTGCCTCCTTAAGCGGGAGGTAAAAGCTTTGAAAAAGCTCCTTAAACACTTCGAGGTTGAAGAGTTCTTTCTTTACAACGTCCTTGCGGGGAAGGATAAAGACAAGATAAAGAAGTTGAAGGAAATAGAGAGGGAAATTCAGTTCCTGACGGATATGCTGATGAAAGGAGAGATAAGCAGAGAAGAGTATAAGAAGAGAATATCGGATATAGAAAAGTCCTTGGACTTATAAGATATACTCCAGAAGCACCGCCATGAAAAATGCTATGCTTACGTATCCGTTTACCGTAAAGAAGGCTTTATTCAGTTTTGACAGGTCATCTGGCTTTATAAGTTTGTGCTCATAGACAAGGAACCCGGTTAATATAAACAGGCCTAAAAAGTATACAGGTCCAAGGCGGTTTTCTACAAAACCCAGCAGTAGCAGGGAAACAAAGGTAAGAAGGTGCATATATCTGGATATTTCTATGGCTTTTACTATTCCAAACTTGACAGGGATGGATTTTATTCCGTGTTTTTTGTCAAACTCGTAGTCCTGGAGAGCGTAGAGAATATCAAATCCCGCAACCCAGCTTGCCATAGCTGTCCCGAGAAGCAAAGCCTTGAGGGATACACCTTCGTTAAGGGCAATATCTACTGCAACCGGTATAAGGAAATAAACGCAACCCAGAACCATATGAGGGTAGTGTGTAAACCTTTTTGAGTACGGATACAACCAAAGGAGGAATATAACCAGCGGTGACAGAAGAAAGGCGAGAAGGTTTATCATCAGGGTGCTGAATATGAACACACCTGCGGAAACCAATATAAGCTTTTTCACATCTGTTCTTGAGAGTTCCCCCGACACGAGGGGCCATCCCTGTGTTCTCGGGTTCAGCCTGTCGTAAGGCTCATCTATAAGTCTGTTAAAAGCCATACCAAGCGTTCGTGCACTTATAAGGGCTACTATAATCCAGAAGGTATCCCATAGTGAAGGCATTTTACGAGCCAGTATAAGCAAACTTGCAAGGGCGAAGGGGAGGGCAAACACGGTGTGTTCAAGCTTGACCAGCTCAGCGTAACTTTTGAGTTTTCTCATCGGGAAGATTATACTATTGAGCATGGAGAAGAAGGTCACTACTCCATTGACGGACCAGGTCATAGAGGACCTGAGAGCGGGAGATAAGGTTCTGATAACGGGATACATATACACCGCAAGGGACGCAGCCCATAAGCGTATGGTGGAGACGCTTGAAAGGGGCGAGTCCCTCCCCATAGACCTTACGGGTCAGGTGATATATTACGTTGGTCCTACCCCGCCCAAGGAGGGACAGGTAATAGGTTCTGCAGGCCCTACTACTGCAATAAGGATGGACAAATACGTAGAGCCTTTGCTAAAGCTCGGACTAAAAGGCATGATAGGTAAAGGCTATCGGTCTCCGCGGGTTAAGGAGCTTCTGAGGGAGTATAAGGCGGTTTACTTTGCTGCTGTGGGAGGTGTGGCTACTTTGCTCCAAAGACACATAAAATCGTCGGAGCTCATAGCCTACGAGGACCTGGGCACCGAGGCTATAAGAAAGCTCTATGTAGAAGACTTCCCCGTAATAGTGGCAAACGATATATACGGGAATGACCTTTTTGAAGAGGGGAGAAAAAGGTTTGCAAAGATAGATATTTGAGGTGGCTAAATCAGCCTTTCCGAGTTCTGTAAAAGCTCTACAGGCTTTCTTCCTGCAAAGCCGTCGTTTAGCTCGTGCCAGAACCTTATAGTATCTTCATCCTCTCTCCAGCAGAGCCATATGTACCTACCTTCGTGGTAGGAGAGGAAATCAACAAGGATGGGGTCTATGCCCTTTATGACACCTCCCAGCTCTTCTATCCTCATAAAGCCGTTCTTTATAAGGTTCTCAAGCTCTTTCACCTTGGTCTGGTAATACATCTTTTCCAGCTCATCCTGCTCATCCTCAAGGCGGTTGTAAATCTCGTATAGCTCTTCCTTCTTCATGTTTATATCTTCAACTATGGGCTTAATCTTGACCAGCAAGTCTCTTGCTTCTTCAAGGCTAAAAACCTTCATGTTCTTTAATATGCCTAATGAAAGCTATTTGTCAATAGGCTATGAGCCCTCAAGGGAATTTCCACAAGATTGAATTATGATGAAAGGAGCTCATTCAGAGTGTCAAGACAAAGCTCACCGGCCCCTTTTAGTTCCGCTAAGAACATACCTATATTTACTACCCTTCCTACAACCATAACCGCAGGTGTTCTTACTTCCGGAGGGCTCTGAGCCACTTCCCACAATGTGGAAAACACTTCCCTCTGGTGAGGTGTAGTAGCCTTCTCTATAAAGGCTACCCGCTCTTGGGGATCTCTCCCTGCAAGGATAAGCTCCTTGGCTATCTTCTGCCTATTTTTTACACCCATAAGTATTACGAGCGTATCCACACCGGAGAAATTATCCCAGCGGATTTCCTTACCCGGATGCCCTGTTACTACAGCAAAGGAAGAAGCCATATCTCTGTGAGTAAGGGGTATGAAGGCAGAGGAGGGTGCAGCGACAGCGGAGCTCACACCGGGAACTACCTCTACGTCTATACCCTTATCCTTCAGAAAAAGAAGCTCTTCTCCTCCCCTGCCGAAAACGAAAGGGTCTCCGCCTTTGAGCCTGACAACAATTTTGTCCTGAGATGCAAATTTGTATATAAGTGCATTTATCTCTTCCTGGGGCAGAGAGTGACGCCCATCTCTCTTACCTACGTATATTTTCAGGCAGTCGTTTTTTGTAATAGATAGTATTTCTTTGTTTACAAGGGCATCGTATAGGACCACATCCGCACTTCTCAGGACTTTGTAAGCTTTTATAGTTAAAAGCTCCGGGTCTCCGGGCCCCGCGCCTACAAGGTATACCTTTCCCACAGGTGTCATCCTCTACGCTATCTGGTGCAAAGAGCATGCCATTCAGGTTTCCACGGTGAGCTTTTCCCTGAACCAGGATATGGTCTTTAGGAGACCTTCTCTAAGGGATGTGGTAGGTTCCCATCCGAGGGCCTTTTTAGCTTTGGTTATGTCGGGTTTCCTCCTGTCAGGGTCGTCCACAGGCCTGTCAACGAACGCTATATTAGACTGGCTTCCAGAGAGCTCTACGATAAGCTTGGCCAGTTCAAGCACGGAGTATTCTTCTGGGTTTCCGAGGTTGAGAACCTCACCCTCAAGCCCTTCCATAACCGCAAGCCTGTATATTCCTTCTACGAGGTCATCTACATAGCAGAAGCTTCTGGTCTGTGTGCCGTCCCCGTGAACGGTTATCGGTTCGTTTCTGAGTGCTTGATATATGAAGTTGGGTATCACCCTGCCGTCGTTTACTCTCATACGGGGTCCGTAGGTGTTGAAAATCCTCGCTATCCTTACATCGATTCCGTGCTCCCTGTGGTATGCCATGCTCATAGCTTCCGCAAACCTCTTTGCTTCGTCGTAGACACTCCTGGGCCCTATGGGATTCACATGTCCCCAGTAGGTTTCCGGCTGAGGGTGAACCTGCGGGTTGCCGTAAACTTCTGAGGTAGAGGCAAGCACGTAACGTGCTCTTTTGAGCTTTGCCAAACCGAGTGTGTGGAGTGTTCCCAAGGAATCAACTTTGAGTGTATGTATGGGATGCTCCATATAGTCTACCGGCGATGCGGGACAGGCGAAGTGAAGTATCAGGTCAACTTCGTCTTTTATGTATATGAAGTGTGTTACATCGTATTTAAAGAAAGTAAACCTCGGGTTTCCAAACAGGTGAGCTACGTTATCAGGTGTTCCTGTAAGGAAGTTGTCAAGCCCTATGACTTCGTGGCCTTCCATCAAAAACTTCTCACACAGATGGGAACCTAAAAAGCCCGCAGCGCCTGTGATTAGCACTCTCATTTCGCCTATAAGAATTTTACTTTAGGTTAGAATTTCATTTGAAGTGTTCCGAAGGTATGTTCTGCTCCCCTTAACTGTAGGCTTACTTACAGGTCTTTTTGCGGTTGTGTTCATCCTCACTCTTGAGATTGTAAGCGGTTGGGTCCTTGAATTTCTGGTGGGTTACGCACCTCCTCTACCCCGAGGAGAGGGAGTGAGAGAAAATTACACCTTTGAGCCCCTCAGACCTTACCTCCTTCCTGTTACCGTGGCTCTCGGTGGGCTGATTTCAGGGCTGCTTACCTACTTCCTATCTCCAGAGTCCGCAGGTGTGGGAACAGACTCCGCTATAAGAGCCTATCATACCAAAAGCAAGCTCTCTATACGCTCTTCTGTGGTTAAGCTCATCACATCCGCGGTAACTATCGGGACAGGGGGAACATCGGGCAGGGAAGGTCCCATAGCTCTTATCGGGGCTGGGGTCGGCTCCTGGGTCGCCTCCCTGTTTAGGCTCAGTTTTTCCGAAAGAAGAACCGCCCTTGCTGTAGGTTTAGGAGCGGGAGTAGCGGCTATATTCAAGGCTCCTCTTGCAGGGGCTTTGATAAGTGCGGAGGTGTTCTTTAAAAAGGACTTTGATATAGAGGCTATGATTCCCAGCTTTATAGCTTCTATAACTTCCTACTCGGTCTTTGGTCTCTTTTTCGGATTTCAGCCCATATTTTCGGTTCATATACCTTCATTCTCTCTTGATAAACCGATAAATTTGCTCCTGTATGCGGGTCTCGGTGGTGGTCGTGCACTGATAGAAAGGGTCTTCATTTTTACCTTCTTTACCATCCAGAAGCACTTTCATGAAATGAGACTTCCACCCTACATAAAGCCTGCGATTGGAGGTTTCATTACGGGACTGATAGGTATCCTTTCTCCTATGGCTATAGGGAACGGTTACGGCTGGCTTCAGCTCATAATGGACGGGAAGCTCAGCGACATATATGCCATACTGATGGGCCTTGTGGCTGTGGGCTTGGGAGTTTCTTTCACTCTGGCCTCTGGAGGTTCGGGAGGTGTTTTCGGTCCTTCGGTTATGATGGGAGGGCTTGCGGGAGCTTCCTATAGCTTATTGCTGAACGACCTTTACTCACTGTCGCTGGACGTTGGCTCCTTCACAATTGTAGGTATGGTTGCTCTATTTGCAGGCGCTGCAAAGGCTCCCCTTTCTACCTTGATACTCATAGCGGAGATGACGGGAGGTTATGAGCTCCTTGTTCCTGCTATGATAGCAGTGTTTACAAGCTACTTCCTCAGTGGTAAGGAGAGTATATTTCCAAGTCAGGTTGAGACGAGGCTTGACTCACCCGCCTACATGGATAGCTGGGGCATATATATCCTTGAGAGATTAAGAGTAAGGGACTATATGAATGAACCCGTAACCGTAGCGCCTCATTTGCCGGTTCTGGAGGCTTATAGAATCATGACAGAAAAGCTCATAGGAGGTATACCGGTAGTTAACGGAGACAGGCTTGTGGGGATAGTTACCAAGAGCGATATACTTTCGCTCAGCGAGGAGGAGAGGAAAGAAAAGCGTATCTACGAGGTTATGACCCACGACCCTGTAACTGCTACTCCTGATATGACACTTTCGGAGGCTCTAAAAATAATGTGGAGCAGGGGGGTAGGGAGGCTTCCCGTGGTTGATAAGAAAGGTAGCACCCGTATAGTGGGTATAATTGCAAGGGCGGATATAGGAAGAGCTATAAGGGAATGGGAACCTACGAAAGTCTAACCAAGATGTAGCCCTTTTCAATTTTGGCTCCTATGGGTTCAAGCTCCCTCAGCTTTCTGGGCAGGAGTATGTGACTCTTGAAGTTCCCTACCCTGACTATTATCTCCTCTTCTCCTTTCAGGAGCTGGACCTTATCCTTGGTTACAAAGGGTGCTCTGAGCTTTATCCTGTATTCCCCGTCCTCCTGATATATTTCGTAGGGCTTTTCTTTGAAAAACACCTCCGCTGGGTCTCTGTCACCGTAAATGAGCTTAGAAAGTAGTTTTAACCTATCTACGCCGAACACTTCTTCTTCAAGGAGAGGAACTTTGAAGACCGGGACAGGGGAGAAGAAAGACTCCATATCTTTAAGGTATCCTTTCTGGATGTCTATCCACCTCTGCAGATAGGTGCAGTCCTTTGCATCTTCGGGTATAACCTTGTTAACGATGACGCCATCTACGTTCACACCGAACAGGTTAAAATACATAAAAGCTCTCTGACTTTCCTTTATTACCATCTTCTCGGGATTCGCCACAAGCCTTACAGAGGTTACTTGAGGGTCTATTAGCACTTCATCCACACCTTTGAGCTTTTCGTAGAAGTTCTCCAGAGCTTTAAAGTAGGACTCGTCGGGAAGTGGGACATCGGTAAGCCTGCCTACCACAGGGCGCGCAACCTTCATAACCATTCGTTCCGTTTTAAATATCTTCTTCATATACCACTTCAGGACAGTGGGCATGGATACGAACCTCAGGGACTCTCCTGTGGGAGGAAGGTCAAGCAGGAGGATATCAAACTCTTTTTCCTTGTAATACTTGTTTACATAGAGGAGACTTGTTACCTCTTCCATACCCGGAAGTATGGCAAGCTCTTCCGCCAGAATCTCGTCAAGCCCGGTGGTGTTAAAAAGAAGCTCCAAGAACCTGTATACATCTCCCCAGTAGCGGTCTATCTCTTCCTGTATGTCAATCTCCTGGATATACAGGTTTTCGTTTATTTTTATGGGTAGTCCTTTGGCTTTGAACTTCTCATCTTCCGGTATGTCAAAAGCATCCGCCAGAGAGTGAGCGGGGTCAAGGGATACGACTATGGTTTTGTATCCCAGCTGAGATAGCCTGAACCCTGTAGAAGCGGATACGGTCGTTTTACCTACTCCACCCTTTCCTGAGAACAGGATTATTCGCATGAAGATATTTTAATCCTCTTGGGGAAGCTCCAGTTCATCACCGACCACCCTCATACGTATGGTCAGAATAGCTTTATCGTCACTTTCCCTGAGTTCATCCTGCGTAACCGATGCCTTTACCTTGGGAATCAAGGTTGCTACAGGTTCGTCCGCCCTCTCAATCTTTATGTCCTTATTTATGAGATTTTTGCGTTTCAAGATTTGCACTATGTCACTTTTGTATAGGACTCCCTTCTTTCTGAGAATGTTCTTGGCCTCCTCTACAGCTTTCTCTACCTGACGCCGATTTTTTGTCTGGGCAGTTTCACCTATGACCTTTTTTACTTCCTCATCCGCATCTTCGTCCGTTTCCTCTATCTCGGTTATAACCGCTTTTATCTCTATATCAACGTAATCTATATTTATTACAGGAACGGGAAATAACCTAAGTAGTTTATGTTCCTTATATAGATTTATGACTTTTAGAGTAGATAGGTCTACCTGGGTTTTTGCCTGAGCAACCGCATAAACTATTGAGCTTATGAGCTTATCTATTTCTATAGCCATTTATAGCTTTACTGGTTTTCCGAGCCTGTCTGTTCTTCTATTTGTCTCTGTATGCTTTCTTCCAGCATGCTCAGAATCTTTTCCAATCCTTCAGGAATTTCGTCCTGAACTGCTCTTACCTTGACATCCAAAGAGTATTGGGATGTTTTCTTAAAGCCTTGCCGTGTTTCTCTTTGATAGCTCACGCTGGCTTTGAACCTGAAAATCTTTTTAAAGCCCAGCTTTGCGCTTGCGTCAGAATCAAGCTGAGTTTCTATCTCCTGCTCCTGAATGGAGGTTATACGTGCCTTGAACTGTGTGTCTACCTCATCTATCCGCAGGTTGGGTATGGGAACTATAGCAAGGAGCGGAACGTTCAGATTTACACTGTCTCCATTGGCGGAGTAGGAAAAATCTACTGTTTTTAAGCATCCTCGCACCTCCCTCTTAGAAAGGTAAAGAAAATCTTAAAATTTTCAACCTGTGCAAAGCCTGTTTGAAAATATATAGGGGTTTGATGGACAACGCTGAGCAAGGAGCTTAGCCTCTACCTCCAGTTTTGCCGGGTTTATCTTCGACTCCGCCCTTGAGAAGTTCTTCAAGTTGACGCATCTTTTCTTCACATTTCCCCAGGCGATAACTCAGCTCCATTATCATAGTAGCAAGGTCTTTCACGTTACTAAGGAAGCTCTCTACCTGTGATGAGATATTCTCTTCATGTTTGACTTTCTTGTAGTATATGTTCAATGCTTCCTTTAAAAGCTGAGTTTCCTTTTTCCCAAGCTCTCTTTTTAGTTCTTCAAGTATATCTATGGTTGCTTGGTCAAAGGCATATGTTTTCTTGCGCACTCCACCTACCTCCCTCTGTAGAAAACTCAAGATTAAGATATTATAAAATTGAATCAGTTGCAATACCATATTTCTTACGTTTTATTGCTATAAAAGTAATGTTATTTGTTTAAACCTTACACCACTTGAGTGGTTTATATTCCTAAACTTTTACACTACAGGATAGCCTTCTATCAAGTTTTGGAGCGGAAGCAGAGTAAGCCTGTTTTTGGAAAAAGGAGAAAACCCCAAAATCTTCCTACAAGCATCGGAAGCTCAACCAATAAAAGCATAGAGGCAAGGAATATCAAGAGCTTGAAGCCTTATCTTTCTAAGTTGCCTACCTATTAACCCTACTTCTTGCTAATTAAGTATGTTAGTAATCCTTTTGCTTTGGCGCAATTTACCTCATACCGCCTGAAGGTTAAACTGTTATATACGATGCATAGCACAGCCAGTGCTCCCTACATAAAGTTTCCCCAAATCAACCCCGATGTAAAAATCGGCGGTTTCTACAGCTTTAAATCCTTTTTCAGCGCTGATGCTGAGGAAAAACTTTTTGAGCTTTTTAAGATACCGCTTGAAGTATTAAGGGATTTTTACTTTCTTCACATACGGATATTTAAGTGCGGTTTCCTTCCCCACATCACGCAAGAGGTCTCCGACCGTAAGGAGGTGTAAGGTGAAAAAACGTATCTATCTCATAAGACACGCCCAGAGTGAGTTTAACGAGAAGGGTATATTTCAAGGAAGGCTTGACAGCGACCTAACGCCCTTAGGCTTTGTTCAGGCACGTATGGTAGCGAAGTTCCTTGAGGGAGAAGGGATAGAAGCGCTTATAAGCTCCCCTCAAAGAAGGGCATACAAGACAGCTCTGATGGTGGGAGACCTTCTGGGTTTGGAGGTTGAGGTGGACGAAAGAATCAGGGAGATGTCCTTCGGAGTTCTTGAAGGAAGGAACTTTTGGGAGCTTTTCAACGAGCGGAAAGATATGATGATGGGCTGGCTCAAAAACCCGGTAAGGAATCCCCTGCCTACTCAGGAGCCCATGGAAGCTTTCGAGAAAAGACTGTTCAGTTTTATTGAGTATATAAAGGCGCGAAAGGAGAAAAACATAGCGGTAGTAGGGCATGGCGGGACGCTCCACGGTATAGTCTGCTTGGCTTTGGGTTTGGGACTTGAGAACCTGTGGTGTGTTCACATGGACAACACCGGTGTAACCTTGTTAGAATACGAGGGTAAATTCAGACTCTCTTACCTCAACAGGCTTTGCCATCTGAGAGGCCTTTAATGAGCTCTGCAAGTCTTCTAAGAGCTTTCCCCCTGTGGGAAACAGAGTCCTTCTCTTCGGGTGTAAGCTGTGCCATAGTCTTCTCAAACCCCTCCGGTCGGAATACCGGGTCGTATCCGAAGCCCCCTTCTCCTGCAGGCTTTTCTACTATCTCACCTTCGCACTCCCCCCAGCTGAATATACCACCCCTCTCAGTAATCAGGACTACGTAGGCTACAAACCTCGCCTTCCTGTTGCTTTTGCCTTTTAAAAGCCTAAGAAGCTTCTTTACGTTGGTCGCATCCTTAGAATCTCTTAGCTCTTGGATACCTCCGAACTCTATGGAGTAGAACCTGCTTGAGTATACTCCCGGAAATCCCTGTAGAGCGTCTACCACCAGTCCTGAGTCGTCCGCTAAGGCGGGCATTCCGAAGCTTTCAAAGTAAGCCTTGGCTTTGATGTAAGCATTTTCTAAAAAGCTGTTTCCCTTTTCTTCCACTTCAATTTTACGGGGTGGTTTGATAACCTCGTAACCCAGAGGAGACAGTATTCTCTCTATTTCTCTCAGCTTACCCTCGTTGGTGGTGGCGACAAGTAACTTCATTTTTTCCACAAGCTTTTTATCTTAGACCAAAATCCTACATCCTCGTAAATGGCGGGTTTTTCCTCGTAGGTGAACCTGTCGGTAAAGCTGTCAAGGAGTATGAACCTGTCGCATACCTTCCTCAGATTATAGGAGCTGGTTTTCTTGAAAGTTGCGTTTTCAACGCGCTTGCCTATTCTCTGAACCTCTTCAACGGTATATATAAAGTCGCTGTCTCCGCTTACAAGGACAGCGGTATCGTAAGCATCTTGGTAAGCAAGGGAAAGCATATCGGTAGCCAGCATTATGTCCACTTCCTTTTCTAAAAACTCACCTGACGGGAGCTTTCTCAGCTTTGCCAGCTTAACCTTTATACCCGAAAGGGATAACTCATCCAGGAACCTCTTTTGCCTTAAAAGGCTGTCCCATTCGGGTGTTCCCCTTTTGACATCCTTATCCTGAGGGACAGCTGTGTAAAAATAGGCTCTTACAAGCCTCCTGCTTTCTCTAAGGAATTCTACGAGACGGGGGTAATCTACCCTTATATTAAGATGCCTTATGCCGTGGAACAGGTTCGAGCCGTCTATGAATATCATCAACCTTTCTTCGTTCATAGACTAAATCTAAGGAAGGCAGCCAGACCGTCTACTTTTTTCTGGGCTTCTTTATCCACTATAACTTCAACGGTCGCTCTCTGCTCAAGGGCCTCTTCTATAACCTCGTCTACTATATCCTCCACCTCTATGGGTTTCTCTCCTTCCAGGGGACATTCGGGCTTGAGGAATACCAAGTGGCTCTGGGGGCATAGATATCCTCTCTTTTCAAAGTCTTCGGGGACAAGCAATGTTCTCACATTGCCTATAGCAAGCATCTCCAAAACCCTCGTGGTTCCGTTAACCGCAAGTCCCTTACCCTTCAGCTCTTCCAGCTCTTGAATGAGCTGTTTTTCCTGCTCCCTGTCTCTTTCCCACAGTAGGTTCAGGACCTTTTCTCTGATTTCGGGGAGCTTCGCTTCCGCAGGGTTTATCTCTATGTATCCTATGAGTCTTTCCCTAAGATACGAGTGAAGGTGTTGCTGTATCTCCTTAAGGCCCTCTTCTATGAACCCACCTATCACAAGCTTATCGAACTTGCTCGCCTTCCATTCTTCAAAAACAGCGTCCGAAGCAAGTTTCAAAATCCGATGCCACTCTTCCCTTATTCTCATGTGGAAGCGCCACTTGCCGTAGGCGTGCTGGACCATGCTGGGTGATGTGCCCCTGGAAGGCATCTTGAGCTGGAATGTTCCTTGAGCACCCTTAAGGGCGGAGCCCCCGCTGTGAAAACGGTGTGCTCTTGTAGCTAACGGTTCAAGGAAGTCAATGCTCTCTACTGTGCTCTCTATATCCATGAGAAAGTATCTTATATGCTTCCTGTCCACGAGTAGTATGCCTATAGTTCCAAACTCTTCGTCAATGGCTGCGATTTCTCTAATGAGCGGGTCGGGAGCTACCATCAGTCTGTTTCTGTATACGTAGGGTAGCTTAACTACCTCAAAGAGCTTCTCCTTAGAGCAGGAAAATACCGCTATGCCTCTGCAACCCTCAAGATTCTTAGGTTCTGAGAGGAACTCTCTTATGGCTTCAAAGTCCCTTTCCAAAGACTCTAAGGCTTCTTTGGACAGTTCTCTCCTTTCAAGCTCTTGCCTCTTTTCCTTGACCATATCCTTGTAGAGCTTGAGATACTTTGAGTCCTGTCTATCCTCGGGTCTGAGGTGAAGGTAGAGTGAAGTTACCGGTATATCACCCGGACGGAAACTGCTCAGATTCTCAAGAATTTCCCTGAGACTTGCCATTCGCTTGTCCTCCTGTTGTTGGTATGCTACTATGGGCTTGTTTAATCTATTTTACTTAAAACTTCTCTTATGTAGCGTTCCTTTTCCTTATCGTCTTCCGAGTCCAGGATACCCACCACCTCCCATAACCCTTCCTTCCTGCGAAGATAAATTCTACCCCCCGAAAGCCTGAGCTTATAGATACTGCGTAGTGTTGCAAGGGGCTGGAGTCCTTCCTGCCCAACCCTGCCCGACAGCCTGTAGAGCTCTTTCAGAAAGATTTTCCTCTTTTGAGGGGGGAGGCTTACCAGCTCTCTGATAGCCCTTGGGGAGAACTCCAAGTTAAACATATCAAAAAGCATCTCTCTCAAGAGTTCCAGACCCCTATCAGAAAGCTTTTCCACGTTCTCCTTTTCTATCTCAAGCAGGTCAAGTTTAGACCTTAGTGACTCTAACTGGCCTTTTAGCCTTTCGTTTTCTTCCTTGAGTTTTTCATTCTCTTCCGAGTATACGCTTGATAGCTCCTGTAACTGCACAACTTCCTTTATAAGCCTCTTTCTCTCCTTCCTAAGGGAGGCAAGCTCACCTTTTCCCGCTGACCTCTCATCACCTTCCTTTATGTGACCCAACAGTTGGAAGAGCTTCCTGTTGCTTTCCAAGAGCTTCCTCTCCTTTTCTCTGTATTCCTTTAGCTCTTCCTGGAGCCTGCTCAGTTTCTCTTCCAGTTCCTTGAGCTGTTCGCGGGAAAGCTCTGAACTCTTCTTTTCCTGCTCGAGCTCGTCTATCTCCTTCATAAGTAGTCTCAAACTGACCTCAACCTTTTGCCTTTCTCTTACTACCCTATCTATTTCACGTAGAAGTTTTTCTCTTTCTTTCACAATCTCCTTTATTTCTCTCTCCATGGGTGACTCGAACAGGGCTATCATGGCAAAGGTGAGTGCCACCGGAGCCAGGTCCCTGACAACTATGTCCAGCCTGCCCAAAATTACAGCAAGGGCAACTATATGGAAGAAGAACAGGTACCCTATCCACAGGACTACCCTGTTCCTCTCGCCAAAGAGCCAGCTTATATACAACACCGAGTTAAAAGAGAGCACCATTACTGTGTTGTAGACATCGTCAGGAAACAGAGGTATAGGAGACAGGTGGAACTTCGTTATATACCACAGCAGGAAGTTGTATGAAACTATAAGGAAAAGTAAAGTTAATGCGTTCCGCATGAAGTAAAATTTAATCCCATGAGAAGGGTTTTAGTCTTCCTGGATGAACTTGTGGAGGATGTAGAGTTCCTGTATCCCTACCTGAGGTTCAAGGAAGAAGGATACGATGTTGTGGCGGTTGCTCCCGTTCTAAGGGAATACAGAGGTAAAAAGGGTATGAACTTTAGGCCCGACAAGACGGTAAAGGATATTATGCACGAAACTTTTGATTGTGTATTCATACCGGGTGGATACGCTCCCGACAGGCTCAGAAGATATCCGGAAATTCTGAGTTTGGTAAGAAGACACTACGATGAGGGAAAGCTGCTGTGTGCTGTCTGTCACGGGCCGTGGGTCCTTATATCCGCAGGGATAGTTAAGGGAAGAAGAGTAACCGGATACTTTGCTATAAAGGATGACCTTGTGAACGCAGGAGCGGAATACACGGGAGAGCCCGTGGAAATGGATAAAAACCTTATAACCGCAACGGACCCCGAGGCGATGTTGAGTATGATAAAGGCGGTAATCACCAGACTTAGGAAGATGGAGGAAGGGGAAAGGGTATAGTGCTAAGAGTTCTACTCGCTTTTGTATTGCCTGTAATTGTTTTCTCTAAGGACCTTCTCCTGGTGAGTCTGTATCCCTTCTACGATGTAGTTAAGGGGATTGCGGGAGAAAACTTTGAGGTTGAAGTCTTGTTACCTCCGAACACGGACTACCATCTATACGAGCTCTCTCCCGGGGATGTGCTTAAGATTTCACGTGCCAAGGTGGTCTTTGTCAGCGGTATTCCCGCAGGTGGTTGGGAGAAGAAGATTGAACAGATAGCTTCCCACAAGGTAGTAAAACTCTCCGAGGGTATAGACCTCCTTGAGGAAGAGGGCCACAACAGCCCCGACCCTCATGTATGGATGTCTCCCGCGGTTATGAAAGTGGTTGCCCGAAATGTGTTTGATAGCCTTAAGAGCCTGTATCCGCACAGAGCACAGCATCTGGAGCAAGGCTACATAAAGGTATTGAACCGGCTCAACAGCCTTCATACCCTTTATCGGCAGACTCTTTCCCATTTCAAGCTAAAAACCGTGCCCATATCCCATCCCGCACTCAGCTATATGGCACGTGATTACGGGCTTAACCAGCTCTCCCTCAGCACGGGCGGTATTCACGGAGGTATATACCTCAAGGAGTTAACAGGGCTAATCCAGCTTATGCGAAAGGAGGGTATAGATTACTTCTTTGAGATTTACGGAGAAGAGACCAAGCTGGGAAAGCTCCTGGAGAGTAAGTATGGGCTTAAAGTATACAAACTCAACGTCAAGGTAATACCTGCCTCACACTACCGTGACTACTTTTCCATAATGCGTTATAACCTATCGGTCCTTGGGAAAGCTCTAAGATGCAGGTAATAAAAGTAGATAATGTATGCTTTTCCTACGACGGGAAGAGCAGTGTGCTCAAGGATGTAAGCTTTAGTGTGAGTCAGGGAGATTTTGTGGGAATAGTAGGACCTAACGGTGCGGGTAAAAGCACCCTGTTTAAGATAATATTAGGCTTTCTTAAGCCTCTAAGTGGAAATGTATGGCTCTTTGGAAAAGAGATAGCCTCATTTCGGGAGTGGAGCAGGATAGGTTATGTCCCTCAAAGGCTTTCTGTAGAACAAGCTTTTCCTGCCACCGTGGAGGAGATGTTGAGTCTTGTAGCATCACGAGAGCGGTTAAGCGAGCTTGCGGACTTCCTGCATATGAAAACTTTTATCCGTAAGCAGTTTCAAGAGCTGTCGGGAGGGCAACAGCAGTTGGTGTTGCTCGGTATGGCTCTCGCCTCCGACCCAGAGCTTTTGCTTCTGGACGAACCTACAGCAGGTCTTGATGTTCACGCCAGGAGGCACATAATGGAAATTCTTGGAGATATATCTACCAACCGGGGTAGAACAGTTCTTATGATATCTCACGATATAGGTCTCGTTCTCAGGAGTGTGGACAAGGTTATGTGTCTCAACAAGGAGGTTTTATACTACGGCGAACCCGACGGTGCGGTGGAGGTTATAGAGGACATGTTCGGCCTGAGGGGAAAATATGGAGCTTCTTAGTTACGACTTTGTCCAAAGAGGGATAGTAACCGGCGTCCTTATAGCCTTCGCTTGCTCTGTAGCGGGCGTGTTCCTTATCCTGAAGAGAATGGCATTCCTGGGAGCGGGTCTTTCTCACGCGTCCTTCGGCGGTATAGCCTTGGCTATGCTCCTCGGTGTGGAGCCTTTCATCTTTACAGCTTTGTTTACCCTGATGGTAGGAAATCTTGTGCAGTTCCTCTCTTCACGGAGACACGTCCCGGGGGATACCGCTATAGCCCTTGTTTTCTCTGGAGGGGTTTCCCTCGCGGTCCTTGTTCTCGGTATTGTAAAGGGTTTTGGAGAAAACGTGTTCAGCTACCTCTTCGGTAGTATCCTGATGGTTACCCGGGAGGAGATGTTTTTTGCCCTTGTCTTGACAGTTTTAAGCCTTGCCTTCTTTGCCCTTTCTTATAAGAAACTTGTCCTCGTTACCTTTTCGGAAGAGATAGCGAGGCTCAGAGGTGTGAGAATAGCCCTATTGAATCATACTTTCATTTCCGTATCCTCACTGGTAATAGTTCTCTCGGTAAAGGCTGTTGGTATAGTTTTGGCTTCCTCCATGCTCGTCGTTCCCGCTTTGAAGTCCCTGCTGGTTGCACGTTCTTTCTTCATGTCCATAGTCCTATCGGTAATTGTATCCCTTACATCAACGGTGGCAGGACTGGCGGTAGCTTTTTATTACAACCTGCCCCCAAGCGGAAGCATAGTGGGGGTTATGATTCTTTTCTTTGCGCTTGCCTTTGCAGTTAGAGGCCTCAGAGCTTAATGAGCATGCTTGTGCAGTATTTCTTCTGGAGTTGCCTCTCTGATGCTGAGGACCTCAACGTCAAAGAGCAGGTCCTTACCCGCAAGAGGGTGGTTCATATCTACCGTGACCGTCTTATCGTCAAAGTCCACTATTACCATGTTCACGATACCACCTTCGGGTGTTTGTGCCTGAAGATGTAGGCCTTTCTGCAGAGTTATGTTCTGGAAGTATTCCCTGGGAGCTTTTTGAATAAGCTCTGGATTTCTCGGTCCGTAGGCTTCCTGAAAGGGAACCTCTACAGTTTTTTTCTCCCCTGTTACCATACCGAGCATCCTTTTCTCCAGACCCGGTATTATCTCCCCCGCACCTACGAGGAACGTTACAGGCTGTCCGCTTTCTACGCTGGTTTCAATAAGTTTGCCTGTTTCCTTCTCTTTGAGTGTGTAGTGGAAGGAAACCACCATGTTCTTCTCAACAGATAGTGTCATAGCTATAACTCCTTGAAGTTAGTTTCCATGAATTTAGAAGCCAAACTGGATTTGTCAAGCTCCGCAGAGCCTGTTTAACCTCCCACAAACTTGAGGAAATTGAGCATGTATTCCCTCATATAGGATATAAGGACAAGCCCTACAACGGGCAAGGATATAGCCATTACCAATAGGCCTACCATAACCTGAAGGGGCATACCTACCATGAACACATTTATCTGAGGTATGAATCTATTGATAACAGCAAGTATTATGTTCGTAAGAAGCGCAACTATCAAAACCGGCAGAGCCAGCTTAACCCCCATAGAGAAACTTGAAAAGAAAAACTTTAGAAACATCTCGCCGTTGATAGAGTATATATCCATGCTTCCCACGGGAACTTCCCTTACGCTGTTGGCTAATCCCACATAGACAATCTCCGCTCCGCCCAACGACAAGAACAGAGTAGAGGCAAGCAGTGTGGAAAAGCCCGCAAGAACTGTAGTTTGAGGTTGCTGGGGCAAGAACATAACAAGGAAACCCAGGCCTGTGTTTACCGCTATTATCTCACCCGCTATAAATACCGCATCAAAAAGAAGTCTGAGGAAGAAGCCTGCGACAAACCCAAAAATAACCTCTCCCAGAGCTAAGGTCATGAAGTGCAGGGCGGAACTTATTTCCACAGGTTTTACATCGGTCAAAACGAACAGGGAAAAGGCTATAGCTACAGACAGGTAGACCCTCACTGTATTGGGAACAAAAAATGTCCCGAAGAAGGGTACCAGAAATACGAAGGCAAAAATTCTAAGAAAAAGCAGAAACAAAGTCAGCAGTGAGTTTGTATCCAAGCTTATCATCTTATCCATAGAGGAATGTTTATAAATATCTCTCTTGTAAAGTCCAGGAGTTTACTTAGCATCCATCCCCCAAGAAGGAAGAGCGTAAGCATAGCAGCCACAATCTTGGGTATGTAGGCAAGGGTCATTTCCTGTATCTGTGTAGCTGCCTGGAATATGCTAACCACCAAGCCTACTATAAAGGTAGCAAGCAAGACGGGCATGGCTAAGAGAACAGCCATCTCTAAGGCTCTCTGCCCGATAGATACTACCATATCTGGATTCATAACCAACCCTCCTACTGATAGCTCCTAACTATTGAAAGAACGACAAGTTCCCAACCGTTAGCCAGCACGAACAGCATTATCTTGAAGGGCAAGGATATTATCTGGGGAGGAATCATTATTATCCCCATAGATATAAGTATTGACGCAACTACTATATCCACTATAAGGAAGGGAATATAAAGCAAAAATACAATCTGGAAGGCGGTTGCAAGCTCACTCACCATGAAGGCGGGTATAAGTATAGAGAGCGGTATATCCTCCGGGCCTTTTATCTTCTCCCTTTCCGACTTGGACAGGTCCGCTACTTCTAAAAAAACTTCAACCGTATCCTTGCGGGTCTGTCTTAGCATAAACTCTTTAAGGGAAGTGGAAACTCTGCTAAAGAACTCCTCATCCGTTATCTCTTCCTTCAGGTAGGGTTGTAAAGCTTGAGAATTTATCTCATCAAAAACCGGCTTCATTATGAAGAAGGTAAGGAAAAGAGCTAAGGACACTATCACCTGGTTTGGAGGAACCTGCGGAACACCAAGAGCCTGCCTGAGGACCGAGAGGACAACCACTATCCTTATGAAGGAGGTTGTCATTATGAGTATTGAGGGAGCAAGAGCAAGAATAGTGAGAAGTATTAAGAGTCTCAGAGAGGTATCTAAGTTACCCTCACCTACCTTTATCTCTATGGGAGGTAGTGGTTGTGCCTGAGCCAGAGTTGTGATAATCAGGGCTATCAGTATCGTTATTGCCATCTTCTCTATATATTACCTCAGCGTTCTTTTCGCTTACGCACAGAAGAAGTGTTTTTCCCTTTACTTCCAGCTCCACTATATACACGTTCCTGCCTACGGGATGTATCTTTCTTACCTCAAAACTTCCCCCTTTGTTGGTAAACCTGAAGCCTGTAACCCTCCTTAGAAAGATTGGTAGAATAAGAGCAATTGCTCCTACAACTATAAGTAGGGATAGGGCTGTTCTGAGAAGGTATTCCGCAAACTCCATCACTCAGCCTGAACTACGAACTCGGTAAAGTAGACGTTTCTCACACCTCCCTGAACCAGTATGGTATTTATGCGTTTGATTATCTCCAGCTTAAGCTGTTCTCTTCCTTCCGGTGACCTAAGCTCTCTTGAGGTTTTGTTAGATAGTATCTCTATTATCGCGTCCCTGATTATAGGCTCTCTTTTCTGGACCTCCATAGTTACCTCGGGAGAAGATAGCTCAAGGGTTACAGAGACACGAGCATACATAGTTGCTTCTGGGTCCGCCAGGTTCACTATAAAGGCGGGCTCAAGTTTATACATAACACCTACAGACTCCGGAGATACCTCGGGCTTTGGAGTTTCTTCTTTTGAGTCGTCCTTTTTAGCGAATAGAAAAAAGTAAGCGCCCGCGCCACCACCTATTAAAAGTATGAGGAGAAGGAGTAAGGCCAGGAGTAGCTTGCCCTTGCCTCCGCCGGATGTCTCCTCAGCCTGTTGCGCCTCCTTCTCCTCGTCAGCCATGGCTCTGATTATCTAACAAGGTTAACGGTTTCGTCAAGTATGGTGTTCGATGTGGTTATAACCCTCGCATTTGCCTGATAAGCCCTCTGGGCGGTTATAAGGTTTATGAACTCTTTCGCTATATCAACGTTTGACATTTCAAGCATTCCTGAGCGTATCTTCTCAGAACCTCCGGGAACGAGTATAGTTGGAGCGGTTATGGAAGTATAAAGGTTTGCCCCTTTCTTTATAAGCTCTTCTGTGTCGGTGAACACCGCAACAGCCACTCTATACAGAGGTTTTGATTTACCGTTAGAGTAAACTCCTACCACCGCACCATCTTCCGACAGGACAAAGACGTCTATAAGGTCTCCTTTAGTGTATCCGTTCTGGTCCATTGTAACAACGAAGTCTCCTGAAAACTGATTTATGAAGGAGTTAGCTATGTCGTTTACAGTGTTTCCGTCCACATCCAGGTCCCCTTCTCCCACATATATGCTAAGTGTATCGTTACTACCAAAGGTAGCATTGCTGTTGCTTGGATTGTAGTTATTGTTGATGGTAGCTATGTTAACCTGTATATAATACCTTCCTTGCGTATCCGGTCCCTGGACTATAGCTCCGTCCGCAATAAGCCTTCCTGTGTCTGGGTCAAAGGTTATCTGGTTTGCGGTCCCGCTTATGGAAGTGGGCTGAGTGTTAGAAACGGTTATAGAGTCTCCAAACCAGTCAATTATCACGTAGTCGGAAGTATCTCCGTCGGGAGCTCCAGCGGGAGGACCTATGTCAACACCTATGTCGCTTTCTTTAAACACGGAAATCATGTAAACTTCCCACTGGTTCCCTCCAGTTTTTCTGAAGTAAAAGTCCGCAGGTATGGCCTTGCCCAGAGAGTCGTATATGGTTATGGAATATTTGTAGTTGTATGTGTCTGGATTCAGCGCATCGAAGGGAGCGGTCTTCACGGGCGCGTCTGCATTGAGGTTCGTAGGCTGTAAGAAACTTATCTCACTCGTGGCCTGGGGAGGAAGTTGGGTTTCTATTCTTATATCTTCCGGTGTTGTTCCTACAGTATTCCCTTGGTCGTCCACCTTAAAGCCCTGAAGCTTTAGCCCCGCGGAGTTTACCATGTAGCCATCTCTACTTAGCCTAAACTGACCATCTCTTGTGTAGTATCTGGTTTGAGACACAGGGTCATCCAGTATGAACAAACCTCTGCCTTGGATAGCCAAGTCCGTATTTATACCTGTCTGCTTGAAGTTCCCTATGGTCCACAACTTCTGGGTGCTATCGACTACAGAGCCTGCTCCGTAGGTAGTAGACTTGAGAGTCCCGGTAACCGTGTTAAGACCCACGGTGACAGAGGATATAGCATCTTGGAATATGGGCCTCTGTCCCTTAAAACCAACCGTGTTGACATTAGCAAGATTATCGGAGGTAACATCAATCCAGAACCGAGATGTGTCCATTCCCGTTACAGCGTTAAAGAAACTCCTCAGCATCTTTTAACCTCCCGTATAAATAATTTGAGAGGAAGAAGCCTGCCTCCCCGAGAGAAGGTCAAGGACAAGCTCTCCATTCAGTATTCCCGCGGACCTGACCGTATCCTTAAAGCCAAGCTCCCAATTGGTAAGCTCATAGTCTCCCTTGAAGACCTTAACGCTGAACTGTCCTTTAGGCAGGTCGGACGTGTCTATGAGGTTCAAACCCTTGTCAAGGTCCATATCTATTTCCTTTATAACCTCGTCACCATCGTATATTCTCACCTTGACACCCTCCACCCTCTCTCCCACAAGAAGGTAGTACTCCCCTCCCTTCAACGTATCCACAGTGTCTGTAGAAAAAACGAACTCCTTGCCAATCAGGTTTATAGTCTGCATGAAGGTTATCTGGTTCATCCAAGCCTTAAAGCTGTCCATGAAAGTTTGAATCTCCGTATAGAATCGCACCTGGTTCAGCTTTACCACGTCTTCCAGCGATTTAGACAGGTCCTGCTGTTTAAAAGGGTCCATATATTTGAGGGTTTCTAAGTAAATCTTCATAAAATCGTTGGCGGACATGTTGTCAAAGGACTGAACGTAGTCCGGGCCCACAACCTTGGGCTCTGGAGGTTTTATATCGTACGGGTTCTTAACCACGCCTGTGTCAAAGCTCATCCTACTTCCCCCTGTTTTCTCTTAAGCTCCTGCGCAAGTATTTCGCTGAAGCTCTTGTGCTCTACCTTTTTACCCTTTTGAGATAGGGCTCCCTTGAGGTCGTATATTCTCTTCTCCTTCTTTAGCACTACCTCCCTATCTTTAACTTCTACCTTGAGTATGTCTCCTTCCTTCACTCCCAGCCTTTTCCTCACATCACTGGGCAGTGCTATCAAGCCTCTTGCCATAACCTTGACTATCTCATCCATGGCTATGTATAAATATCGGCACGTGTCAGATTTTTTTCAACTTCAAAATCGGTTTTGCGTATTGACATTTTAATCTGTTTGACAAGATTGAATATCATGAAACTCTTAGATACTATGGTCCTTCTCAAGTTCTTCTCCGGAGACGAAGACGAGGTTGACAAGATAGACAGCCTGTTCCGTGAGTTTGAAAAGAGGAAGGAAAAGCTCCTGATAACAGAAGAGGTTATCGTGGAGCTCGTCTACTTTCTGGAACAGCTACAGGGCTGGGAGAGGGAAGTGGTTTCCGATGTGGTCAACACGGTGTTGATGGACAGCTTGTTTAAAGTGGAGAATAAGGACGTGGTGCACGAAGCTATAGCCCTTTACCGCAAGTCCAAGCTAAGCTTTTTAGACTGCCTGAAAGTGTCAAAAGCCCGCAAGAAGAAGGTTAAAGAGGTCATAACTTTCAACAAGAGGTTCGGTAAGGAGGGTTTCAAGCTCATTCTCCCCTGAGCTTACTGTATAGGGCTTTTAGCTCCTCCTTGCTTTTTTGAAAGGATACACCTTCTCTGAAGTCCTGCTTGAAGAAGTTGTCTATATCTTCCTTGTGTTCCAGAACCTTATCCACAGCGGGATTTGAACCCCTCTTATACAGGCCCAAGTTAACCAGGTCCTCCATAGACTCGTAAGAGCTCAGAAGCTCTTTTATAAACATCGCCATGCGCAGGTGCTCTTTATCCACAAGCTTTGGCATAAGCCTTGAGAGGCTCCTAACAGGGTCCACAGCCGGAAACAAACCTGCGTTGGCTCTCTTTCTCGAAAGGAGTATGTGCCCGTCGAACACACCCACCAGAGCGTCCGCAACGGGGTCCAGAGATATATCATCTCCCTCTACAAGAACGCTGAAAATCCCGGTTATGCTTCCTCCGTCGGAGAAGTTGCCACAGCTTTCCACTATGCTGGTCATGGTGTGGAACACGGAAGGTGTATAACCCTTTAGTGTTGGAGGCTCACCCGCCGCAAGACCTATCTCCCTCTGAGCCATGGCAAAGCGCGTTATTGAATCCATTACGAGCAGAACGTTTCTCCCCTCATAGGCAAAGTGCCTTGCATGAACGAGAGCGCTAATAGCTCCCTTGACCTTAACTATGGGCGGTTCGTCCGCGGTTGACACAACAACCACGCTCTTGCTTATCGCTTCTCCAAGCACGTCCTCTACGAACTCCCTTACTTCCCTTCCTCGT
>CAYSNS010000002.1:0-15225 GCA_964432395.1 uncultured Aquifex sp.
CTTGCAAGAGGAATACTTCCCCAGTTCATGAAGACAAGATACTACTGGACCGTTCCCAGGATAGCCCTTGACAACTTCATAACCCTGAGAACTCATGAAGGTGCTCAGAAAGAAATAAGGGAGTTTGCCCAAGCTATAGTCAAGCTCGTAGGTTACCGAGGAACTGATAAAAGAAACAGGTTATGAAAACCACCTTTCTATTACCAGATGGGCTACCTTTTCCGGAGTAAACCCGAAGTGTTCAAAAAGAACCCTGCCAGGAGCGGACCTGCCGAAGCTATCCATAGACACAAGTATACCCTCTTCACCTACATACTTGCTCCAGCAGTCTCCTTTAGAAGCCTCTATCAAAACTCTTCTCTTGACCTCTGGAGGTAATACGCTCTTCTTGTATTCCTCTGGCTGTTTTTCAAAGAGCTCAACAGAGGGAAAGTTTACCACCCTAACCCCTACGCCTTCCTTTTCAAGGATATCTTTGGCACCAAGAGCTACATGAACTTCAGAGCCGGTCGCCATAAGTATAACTTCAAAACCACTCTTAGACTCATACAGAACATAAGCACCCTTGCTTAAGTTCTCAGCGGAAGCATAAACGGTTCTGTCTATAATGGGAACGCTTTGCCTGGTCAGGACTATCGCGGTCGGTCCGTCCTTTCTGGAAAGCGCAACCCTCCAAGCCTCCTTTACCTCGTTTGCGTCCGCAGGTCTTATGACTACAAGGTTTGGAATCAGCCTAAGAGAAGGTAGCTGTTCAACGGGCTGGTGTGTGGGCCCATCCTCTCCGAGACCTATAGAATCGTGGGTAAAAACGTAAACAACCTGTAAGCCCGCCATGGAAGCAAGCCTTATAGGAGGCCTCATGTAGTCGGAGAATATTAAGAAGGTCCCCCCATAGGGAAGCACGCCGCCGTGGTAAGCCATGCCGTTCATTATGGCACCCATGGCATGTTCCCTAACACCGTAGTGTATATTCCTTCCCGTCGGGCTGTCTTTTCCAAAGTCGGGATAATTTACGAGAACGGTGTTGTTCGATTCAGAAAGGTCAGCGGAACCGCCCAACAGAGTAGGAATATGGTCCGCCATTATGTTAAGAACCTTTCCGGAAGCCTTCCTCGTTGCCATAGGCTCGCTAAATTCGGGGACCTTATCGTACCAGTCCATTGACCATTTACCCTCAAAAGCATCAAGAAGTTTCCGGGCGAGCTCAGGATACTCTTTAGAGTAAGCATCAAAAAGTTGCTCCCACTCCTGTTCCCTCTCCGCACCCAGCTCAATATGCCTGCGCGTATACTCAAGAGCTTCCTCGGGAACGTAGAACTCTTGCTCCGGCCATCCGAACCTCTTTTTCGTTTCTATGACATTCTTCTCTCCCAGAGGTGCACCATGAACCTTTGGAGTGTTTTCCAAAGGACTACCGTAACCTATAAGTGTTCTAACAGATATAAAGGAAGGCTTATCACTTTCACGAGCCCTACTTATAGCATTTTCCAACGCGCTCAGGTCATATCCATCTTCTATGTGCTGAACATCCCATCCGAGTGCGGAAAATCTTTTAAGCACGTCCTCAGACCACGTCAGTCCCGTATCACAGTCTATAGTTATAATGTTGTTATCTCATCTGACTATAAGCTTACTAAACCAAAAATACCCTGCAAGAGATGCAACTTCGTAGGATATACCTTCCATAAGGTCACCGTCAGAGCAAAGAACGTAAGTGTAGTGGTCTATTATGGGAAAGCCCTCCCTGTTAAAGTGCGAAGCTAAGAACTTCTCAGCCAAAGCCATCCCGACCGCGTTCCCAAGCCCCTGTCCCAAAGGCCCTGTTGTAGCCTCAACACCTGGAGTAACCCAGCTCTCTGGATGTCCTGGTGTCTTGCTTCCAAGCTGTCTGAAAGCCTTCAAGTCCTCAATGGTTATATCGTAACCGAACATAAAAAGGGTAGAGTAAAGCATAGCGGATGCATGTCCTGCAGAAAGAACGAACCTATCCCTGTTTATCCATCCGGGATTCTTGGGATTGAATTTAAGAAACCTATCAAATATCAAATAAACAATGTGAGACGCTCCCAGGGGCATACCCGGGTGCCCCGACTTAGCTCTCTCTACCTGGTCAACGCTCAAAAAGCGAATGGTGTTAACAACGAGCTCATCTATTTTCTTGTCCGACCTTACCTTAAGCTCCATGGCATTAATATTCTACTCCTCAGCGCAGATAGTCTTCATTGATTTTTATGCTTGCACTCTTTACCAGCTTATCCGCCAAGAGTCCGAGCAAACTATCCGCCTTTGACCTCAGAAGGCTTTCCCTTAGCCTTTTCAGCTCCTCCTCCTTAACTTCTCCGTATAGCTTCTTTTCAACGTAAACGAGAGCAAAACCACCATGCACCTTGTAGGGCCCAAAAACTCTTTCTTTGGAAAATACAAGCCTTAGAGCTTCGTGTTCGTTTAAATGGAACAAAGATATAAATTCTTCCAGACGTGACTCATCAAATTCAACAGCCCTTAATCCAACCTTCCTACCCGCGGACAGCTTTGCTTTAAGCTTGATAGCTTCCTCTTTAAGCTTCTTCTCTTTCTTGGACTCTATGAGCATCTTTATAATTTGGTCTTTTACTTCCTCAAGTTTTTTGACCTTCTCTGAAGGAAGTTCCTCCAGATAGGCTATGTAGTAAGTGCCCTTAGATTTGGTTATCAAGAACCTCTCGGATGCACTCAAACGCTCAATAGTAGAAATAACTTCCTCAGGCAAAGTCTTAAGCTTTTCACCACGATAAAGCGTTCCGCCCTTTGGAACAGAACCACTTTTCAGAAGAGAGTATACGTTGTAAGCTTCTTCCTTAGAATCTGTTTTCCACACTCTGTAAACTGCAGGCTTTTTCACCTTAAACTTGTCACGGTTCTTAGCAAAAAAGTCCTCTATCTCCCGAGAGGTAGGTCTGTAGTCAAGCTTAACGTATTCCGGAGTTATAAGGTAAAGCCTTCCTTTGAATACAGCGGAGGTTAGCTTCTTCTGAACATCAAGCTCCACCTTTGACAGATAACTACCGCTCTCCACAAGGTTAAAAAGCTTGCGAACCGTTAGAGCCTTTCTGAGTATCTCTTCATACTCCGTAGGAGTGAGTCCGATACGCTCCAAAAAGTCCTTATACGTATCGAAACTAAAAGCTCCATCCTTACGAAAGGCTGGGTCCTCCTTCACAGTTTCAGCAACCTCCCTGTCAGAAGCTACAATCCCCAAACCGAGAGCCTTCTGAAAAAGAACTTCCCTACTTATAACTGAGTTAAGGACCTGCCTCTTTATTAGGGACTTTAGCTCAGGGTTATTCAAAACGCTGGAAAATCTCAAAAGCTCGTATCGGTATTCCCTAAGGGTTATACAAGAACCGTTGACCGTGGCAACGCATCTCTGAAGACCGAACATCTGTTTGAGGTCGGATACGCTGAACATCCAAAACAAGAAGGAAAGGGAAGCAACCACTATAATTACAGCTGCTAATCTCTTGTGCTTGTGTATAAGTGCAAACATAAGCCTCTATTTTAACGCTCATATGGCGGCGGGAGGAGTCGAACCTCCGACCTGGGACTTATGAGATCCCCGCTCTAACCACCTGAGCTACGCCGCCTGACAGTTATTAAAATTATACATAATGAACGAAATCAGAACCCACCGCAAGGCAAACAACAAGTTTTGTGGAATACCTATAGAAGTAACAGAAGGGAAGGCCATTGTAAAGCTAAAAACTACCGAAGAAATGGTAGTAGACGAAATGGGTCTCGTGCATGGAGGCTTTATATTTTCCTCAGCGGATTACAGTGCCATGCTGGCGGTCAACCATCCGAATGTTGTTCTGGCAAAGGCTCAGGTAAACTTCCTAAAACCCGTAAAAGTAGGAGATGAAGTTACGTTTGAAGCTCTAGTGGAAAAAGTGGAAGGAAGAAAGTATACGGTAAAAGTGGAAGCCAAAAAGAAAGGAGACCTCGTATTTAATGGGACCTTCTTATGTATTATTACAAATAAACATGTATTATCTAAAGAATAAGAAATATAAACAGCAAGCCAATAGGGTAAAATCCAGTATTATCAACGACTTATATTCTTGATTTCCACATCATGTTATGTATGTATAAATATATCAATAACTTAACCTTGAAATATATGTACACACATATCAATGATTTATGACTTTTCCACATTTTGGTATAAATACATAGAATTATCAAACACTTATATCTGTTATATATGTTCAGTGTTATCAACTACTTTTGAGATTTCCACACTTATCCACATGGTGGAGTAAAAGTGAAGGTATATAAATAACTTATGTATGGATTAAATGTCTATGTGTATCAATGACTTAGTGTTATGCACTCCGGTATGTGGACAAATTGTGGATAAATTGTGGATAGAATGTGGACAAATTGTGGATAAATTGTGGATAAGTTGCAAGGCTTTTCGGGACGGAATTATTGTTTAAAATGTAGGTATGTCCGCTAAGGTTCTTGTTGTTGACGATGAGGAGAGTATCAGGCGGTCCCTTGGAGATATACTGCGTGAAGAGGGATATCGGGTAGATGTCTGTGCCACTCTTTCAGAAGCTAAAGATAAGCTCAGCAAGGAGTTCTTCCATGTAATTGTTCTTGATGTCTGGATGCCCGACGGTGACGGGGTTGAGTTCATAAATACTATTAAGGAGTTGTCACCTGATACTGTTGTGGTTGTTATAACCGGCCATGGCAGTGTCGATATGGCTGTTAAGGCTCTAAAACAAGGAGCCTTTGACTTTGTGGAAAAACCCTTTTCTATAGATAGGATTTTGATAACCCTGAAACATGCTTACTCCGAGTCTATGATTAGAAGGAAATATGACGAGGATACGGATGAAGAGTTTGTAGGGGAGTCTCAGCCCATTAAGAAAATAAAGAACTTAATTCCCAAAATAGCAAAGAGCAACGCTCCTGTTCTTATACTGGGTGAGAGCGGGACTGGGAAAGAGTTGGTAGCCAGGCTTATACATAAGTATTCAGATAGGAAGGGAAAGTTTGTAGATATAAACTGTGCATCCATACCGGATAACTTAGTGGAAGCGGAGCTGTTCGGGTACGAGAAGGGAGCCTTCACCGGCGCCTTGAATAGAAAGAAGGGGAAGTTTGAGCTTGCTGACGAGGGAACACTTTTTCTCGATGAGATAGGAGATATGGACGCGAAGGCTCAGGCGAAGCTTTTGAGAGTTATAGAGACCGGTAGTTTCACCAGATTGGGCGGAACACAAAGTATAGAAGTTAACGTAAGAATAGTTTCCGCTTCAAACAAGGATATAGCACAAGAAATACGAAGCGGTAGATTCAGGGAGGACCTCTACTACAGGATATCCGTTTTCACCATTGAACTGCCACCCCTAAGAGAAAGGGGAAGCGATATTATACTGCTTGCCCAGCACTTTCTTGATAAATTCGTTAAGGAGTATAAGAAGGAACCGAAGGTTCTTTCCGATGATGCTAAGGAGGTTCTCCTATCCTACAGGTGGAAAGGAAACGTGAGGGAGTTGAGAAACTTAATAGAAAGAGTAGTTATACTCTGTGATGAGAATGTAATTAAACCGGAGCACCTGGGTATAGAGAAGCCTAAAATACATTCAGATTACGGATATATTTTCAGAATGAAAAGTATAAAAGAGGCAAAGATGGAGTTTGAAAAAGTATTTATAAAGGAGAAGCTTGAGGAGTTTAACTACGATGTTAAGGAAGTTGCTTCAAGAATAGGCATAGACCTGTCCAATCTATACAGAAAAATCAAGCTTTACGGTATAAATATCAAGGACGCACGAAGTTTACAATGATGCCTATCGCTACCTCCGTAGCTGTTTCTGTGCGTAGGGTGAAGGGTTTGAGTCTCACAGATATAAATCCCCTCTCTCTCAGAGCTTTACCTTCCTCTTCCGAGAATCCTCCCTCTGGTCCTACCAGTATAGAAACACTACCCACCCTGTTTTTTGTTACCTCGCTTATGTATGCTCCTTCGTAAAAGTTGTCTAAAATTAGGTTTGCATCCATCTCCGCTTTAAGCTCCTGCAAGTTCAATACTGGGCCGATTTCCAGCGGGTAAGCTCTTCCCGACTGTTTCATGGATTCCCTTACAATCTTTTTCCATCTTGAAAATCTCTTTTCTATAGCTTCCAAGTTCCTGAAGCTTCTACTTGATATCACTGGGTATAGACTTTTAGCTCCAAGTTCGGTGGCCTTTCTCACTATTGTGTCCATGGTTTTTAGTTCTTGGGTTACACACTGATAAAGTGTTACTTCTACCTCTGGCTTTACGGTTGGAAGTGTCTTAACAGGCTCACATAGAGCAACGTTCTTGTCTACTCTTATGAGTTTGGCTTTATATAAACTCTCTTTCCAGATAAGACCTAACGTATCTCCGGGTCTTACCCTTCTTACTTTAAGGTGTTTTAGCTCTTCACCTTCTAAAATAAAACCTTCCGGAGTTTCCCTTGATGGGAAGAATATATGCATAAGGGCGGGGCAAAGCCCCGGGCGAAAATTCGATTACTTTATGCTCTCTCTGAGGTCTTTGGCAGGCTTGAACGCTACAACTTTCCTTGCGGGTATCTCTATTACCTTGCCAGTTCTCGGGTTCCTACCCTTCCTTGCAGCCCTCTGCTTGACTGTAAATATTCCCAGGCCTGGTATCGCTATTCTCTCACCCTTTTTAAGGGCACTGGATATGGCAGCAACGGCAGCCTTAAGAGCAGCGTCCGCTTCCTTTTTGGTGATGCCTGCCTGTTTGGCAATCTCAGCAACAAGCTCAGCTTTTGTCATAGCAAAGCCCTCCCAAAAGAATTTAAGCTGATATAGATAATACATGAGCACCGCTGATTTTGCAAGACTTTTCTTTGTTCTATAATTATCTTTCAGCTTGCTTGTCAGGATTGCGGAGGTCGGTGAATGGACTATAAAGATACCTTGAACCTTCCTAAAACGGACTTTCCTATGAAGGCTAACCTACCTAATAGAGAGCCCGAGATACTCAAAAGATGGAAGGAGTTGTATAAGAAGGTTAAGGAACTAAGAAGAGGTGAAGAGGTCTTCTTGCTTCACGACGGCCCCCCTTATGCAAATGGTCACATACATATAGGCCATGCATTAAATAAGGTATTGAAGGATGTTATAAACAAATTTAATCTTCTCAGGGGTAAGGATATAGTCTATATACCAGGCTGGGATTGTCATGGTCTTCCAATAGAAAGACAGGTTGAAAAGGAGCTGAAGTCCAAAAAGCTAAAGAAGGAAGATATTCCCAAAAACGAGTTTAGGAAACTCTGTAGAGAGTATGCCAAGAAGTTTGTAAATGTCCAGAGAGAAGAGTTTATTAGGTTGGGGGTCTTGGGCGATTGGGAAAGTCCTTACCTAACTATGGACCCGAGTTACGAGGCGCAGGAGATAAGGGAGCTCGGAAGGTTCTTTGAAAAAGGACTTGCTTACAGAAGTAAGAAACCCGTTTACTGGTGTATATATGACAGAACTGCGGAAGCGGAGGCGGAAGTAGAGTATCAGGAGAAAGAAGATCCGAGTATATTCGTTAAGTTTCCTTTAAAGGAGAATGACGATACGTATCTGGTTATATGGACCACTACACCTTGGACGCTTCCTGCCAACCTTGGGATTATGGTGGGTGAGAGTTACGACTACGTCTATTATCAGACAGAAGGTAGCACCTTCGTTGTTGCGGAGAAGCTTCTTGAGAGTTTGAAGGAAGTTCTTGGAGCGGATGGAAGAGTTCTCAAGAGAGTCAAGGGTAGTGAGCTTATAGGATTGGAATACAAACATCCTTTTGTTAATAGTGAAGAACTTAAAGAATTCCTTAGCGAGAAAACTTTGGAGGGTATGTGGAAGGTTTATCCTTCCGAATTCGTGGAGCTTTCAACTGGAACGGGTTTGGTCCATATGGCTCCCGGGCATGGCCAGGAAGACTACATAGTTGGTTCAAGGTATGGGCTTGAGCCTTACGCACCAGTTGGTGATGACGGGAGATTTATAAAACCTGCACCTGACTTTTTGCTTGGCATAAGGGTTTTTGATGCTAACGAGATTATAATCGAACATCTACGAAATAAGGGACTTTTGTTACACTATTCTAAGATATCCCACTCATATCCTCACTGCTGGAGGTGTAAAAACCCTGTAATCTTTAGAGCTACTTATCAATGGTTCATAAGTATGTCGTCGTCCGTTAATGGGAAAAGTCTGCGGGAGAAAGCTCTTGAAGAAATAGACAAGGTCGAGTGGATACCAGAGTATGGAAGGAAGCGTATAAGGAGTATGGTTGAAAATAGACCCGACTGGTGCATATCGAGGCAGAGGTATTGGGGCGTTCCTATCACTGTATTTTACTGTAAGTCGTGCGGGGAGATTGTCTCCGATAAGGAGGTCTTTGAGCATGTAGCAAAGCTTGTAGAAAGCCACGAGTTCGGAGCGGATGTATGGTTTGAAAAGACAGAGAGAGAGTTGCTTCCACAGGGCTATAGGTGTAAAAGGTGCAAAGGAGAGGACTTTAAAAAAGAGGAAGATATTCTTGATGTTTGGTTTGATTCGGGCTGTTCTCACGCTTCCGTTGTTCGTCCTATGGGATTTAGCAAAGCGGATATGTATCTTGAAGGCTCAGACCAGCACAGGGGGTGGTTTCAGGCCTCTCTTCTTGAGTCCGTAGGTTCATACGGAGAAGCACCCTACAAAGCTGTCCTCACACATGGCTTTACTGTAGATGAAAAGGGCAGAAAAATGTCTAAGTCCCTTGGCAATGTTGTGTCTCCCCAGGAGATTATAGATAGATACGGAGCGGACCTGCTGAGGCTTTGGGTTGTTTCAGAAGACTATTCCGAGGATGTGAAACTCGGGCGCTCAATCCTCAACACTCTTATAGATGACTACAGGAAGATAAGAAACACACTCAGGTTCTTGCTATCAAATCTCTACGACTTTGACCCCAGTAGGGACAAGGTTGAGTTTCATAAGCTACACCACTTTGATAGATGGATGCTCTCCCACTTGCAGGGAATCCTTAGAGATGTTATAAGACACTACGAAAACTACCTGTTCCACAGGGTGTATCATCTTGTTAGAAACTTTTGTGCTACTACTCTATCTTCTCTATACCTTGACGTTCTAAAGGACAGACTCTATGTATATTCCCCAGGTAGCTGGGAGAGGAAGTCTGCTCAGAGTGTTCTCTACGAGATTCTGATATCTCTTACTACTTCTATAGCTCCCTTTCTTAGCTTTACCGCTGAGGAGGTCTGGGAGCATGTAAGGACGATTAACGATGACCTTCCCGAGAGTGTGTTTCTTTTCACTATTCCCGAACCGGACTCCAGCCTTGTAGATGAAGCTCTTGAAAGAGATTACCGTTCTCTTATATCCGTAAGGGACGAGGTTATGAAGGCTCTTGAGCTTGCAAGAAAAGAAGGTCTGGTCCGTCATCCTTACGAAGCCAAGGTTTACCTTCAAGCGGACGGAGAAACTCTTGCCCTCCTGAACAAGTATGAGGATTACATGAATTACTTCTTTACCGTGAGCCAGGTAGAGCTTTCCAAGGGAGGAGATATATCCTATAGTTCCGAGGATGTGAAAGGACTTTATGTGGGTGTATCGAGGGCGGAAGGCAAGAAGTGCCCAAGATGCTGGATTTTCTATCCGGAAAGCGATTTTGAGGGAAAAGTTTGTAAGAGGTGTTGTAGGGCTCTAAGGGAAATGGGATATGATTGCATTTAAATCATTTACTCAATTGAGAATTTGTTTAGATTATCTTCCGTTAGGAGGACTATCATGAGAAGGGAAAGCGTTCCTCTCCTGGATTTCTTAAAGGAGAGCAAGGGTTCGATACTCATACTTACCCATGAGAACCCAGACGGAGATGCTCTCGGTAGCGCTATGGGACTTTATCTCTTTTTGAAAAAGCAGGGCAAAGACGTTACCGTAGGCTGTAAGGATAGGGTGCCTCACTTTCTTGACTTCATTCCTCATTCGGATGAGGTTGTTAGCCTGCCTGACGGAAGGTTTTACGACATAGGAATAATAGTAGACTCCGCAGGATTTTACAGGGCGGGAGTAGAGGTTAAGGTTGCAAAACGTATAAGAATAGACCACCACGTGGGAGGGGAATTTTACGGAAGGTATGACTACATAGACCCTTCCGCACCTGCTACAGCTTCCTTGGTATACGAGCTTATATCCTCTTGGGATGAAAAGGCGATAGACAACGACATAGCTACCTGTATATACGTGGGACTTGCTACAGATACAGGATTCTTCAAATACTCAAATACTAACGAATACACCTTTGAGCTTGCAAGGAAACTGGTTCACTACGGTGCGGACCCAAACTATGTATACAGGATGTTTGCGGAAAGAGAGTCTCTTAATAAGATGAAGCTTATATCTAAGGTTCTTGATACTCTTACACTTTACGAAGATGGGCTCGTTGCAGGCATAACGATATTTGACAGGTTCTTCAAAGAAACTGGAGCGCAGTATACGGACAGTGAAGGACTCGTTAACTACCCACGCTCTATAGAGGGAGTTGAGGTTGCTTTTGCCATGATAGAGAAGCCAGACGAAGGAGTGTGGAAAGTTTCCCTAAGGAGCAAGGTCAGTGTGGACGTATCCAAAATAGCGGAAAGGCTCGGCGGGGGAGGACATAAATACGCTTCAGGATGCAAAATAAAGGCAAGTTCTTACGAAGAAGCTCTTGAAAAACTGCTCTCCAGCATAAGGAAACAGCTTAAGCTTCAGAAGATAACTCACTGATGGCTCTCTTCGGTGCTCACGTTTCCTCTGCGGGTTCCATACTTAGGACATTTGACAGAGCGCAGGAAATAGGTGCTCAGGTATTCCAGTTCTTTTTAAGGAGTCCCAGAGTATGGAAAAGGAAGCGTATAGATGAAAATACTGAAAGAGAGTTTATATGTAGGCTTAAGAGCTTCAGAAATCCAGTAATGGTGCACGCACCTTACTTGCTTAACTTAGCTTCCGCTGATGAAAACCTTAGAAGAAAATCCATAGAGGTGTTTTTGGATGAACTAAAGCTTTGTGATAGATTGGGAATTAACTTTTACAACTTCCATCCTGGAACAGCAAAGGGAATAAGCATCAGAGATGGAATTAATAACATTATAAAGTCCATTGAGTATATACTCAGCAATTACATGCCATCAGATACCACTATACTTTTAGAAAATACCGCGGGTGAAAAGGGGGATATAGGCAAAAGTATGCAGGAGCTTGGTTTTATCCTCTCTCACTTCAAAGATATACGTATAGGTGTCTGTTTGGACACTTGTCATGCATTCGCTTATGGATACGAGATAAACACAAAGCAGGGCTTTGAAAGGTTCCTTTTAGAAGTGGACAAATATGTAGGTATTGAAAATATAATGGCGGTGCACGCTAACGATTCGAAGGTTCCTCTCGGTGGAAGGAAAGACAGGCATCAACATATAGGAGAAGGATACATAGGAATTGAAGGTTTCAGAAACATGTTAAACCATGAGCACTTTTCAACGCTTCCATACTATATAGAGACACCCAAAGATGAAGGCATGGACGTTGTGAACTTATCCAGGCTCAAAGGTTTGATATCAGTTTAAAATCTATATATGGCTGTAAAGATAACAGTAAAGAAAGCTCAATCATCTGTCCCAGATGATTTCATACTCAATATTCTTTCTTCGACAGTTGGTATGTCCGAGAAGGATTTCCATAAGCTTAAAAGGGAAGATGGTTCAATATCTATTTATGTTTCCGAAAAGTCAGCTATTGAGAAACTAAAGCTTATCTCTGAAAAGTATAGTTCTATGGTGAGAGTAGAGATAGAAGACATCAAAGATAACTCTGGTGGAAGTGCGTTTTCCCTTACCACGAGCTTGGTCAAGGCTAATCTCGGTCTTGCAGTTACATGGTCTGTCTTGGTTGTCCTATTCTCACTCCTCTCCGCAATACCTTTTGTGGGTTTCCTTATCACACTATTTTCGGGAGCTTTTTACTATGGATTCATACTATACTGTGCTTACTCCCTCTTAAGGGATGAGAGTGAGCCTGGTGTTGTGTTTAGAAACCTTAAAGTGGGTGATGTTTTCAGGGAGTATTTAGGTGCAGGCTTTGGGATGAGCTTAGGATTTATGCTAATTTCCATAGCTCTGCTTTTTGTAATGTTGATTCTGTTTGTTGTTTTCGGCTCGCTTGGTGCTATTTCAGATATGATTACTTATGGCACCCTAAGGGAGGGATTTACAGGCTCTCTGATAGTAGGTGCTATACTTGTCGGTCTCTTAGGTATGTGGCTTCTTTACGTTATGCCTCTTATAATAACTAAAGTTATAAAAAATAAAAAGCCAGATTTTACGTCTTCTTTGATGGAGGTAATCAAAATTGTTACGCCATCATTTTTGAAAGAAAGCTTTAGCGGTATGTATATATCTGTAGGGGCTATGTGGTCACTGATAATAACCGTTGGCCTGATAGCTTTCTTTTTAACTTTCGTTTTCATAATAACTATTCCTGTATCTTTGCTTATTCTTTACTGGATTGACATTTACCTTGTGGTAGTGTCTGTGATGTATATTAGAAATCATGAAGGCTTATCCCCAGTGCATTCCGTGTCTGATTAACCAGGGGCTAAACGCTGTTAAAAAGCTCGGTTTAACTAAGGAGCAAGAGAAGGAAATAGCTACTCGTTCTCTGAAGATGCTCGCTAAGTTCCAAAACTTGGAAAGGTCTCCCGCTTACTATGCCTATTTTGTGCAACAGATAGTTAAGGAAGTTACGAATAATCCTGACCCGTTCAGGGAGCAGAAGAAGTTGGCTAACAAAGTTGCCTTATCTTTACTTCCTGAATTTATGCAATACATACATAGTCAGACCGATAAGCTTGCCTACGCTATCAGACTCTCCGCTTTGGGAAACTACATAGACTTCGCTATAAGAGGAGAGTTTAATGTAAAGGAGGAGATTGAAAAGCTTATGGATACAGATTTTGTAGTATGGGACTATAACATCTTTCGTAGAGTTTTAGAATTCTCTAAAAGTATTCTTATTGTAGGTGACAATGCTGGGGAGATAGCTCTTGACAAAATACTCGTGCAAGAGCTTAAAGGTTTGGGGAAAGAGGTTATATACGCTGTAAAAAGCGCTCCTATACTCAACGATGCTACAGTTGAGGATGCATATGAAGTTTCTATGACTCGTTTATGTAGAGTTGTGGAGAACGGCTCCGATAAAGTAGGGACGTGGCTTGAGGATTGTTCTGAGGAGTTCTTAGAAGCTTTCTATTCTTCAGATGTAGTTATAAGTAAAGGTCAGGCTAACTTTGAGACCCTGTCGGATGTTGACAGGGACATATTTTTCCTATTGGTAGCAAAATGTGAACCGATAGCTTCTGAAAGTGGAGGAAAGGTTAAGAATTTTGTCTTTAAGTATAAAGGTTCAAAGTAGGCTTTACTCTCCCTCTTCCAACATCTCGTTTTCTATTTCAAAGTATACGTAGTATGCGTTTACCGGGTTCACATCAAAGAATACAGGGACCTGTGCATAGGACGGGTCAATTTTCAAGAGAGCATCGTTTATGTTCTCCCTAACGTAATCTATATCCTTTCCTTCCTCTATCATCTTCCTTATGGTGTTTCTCAGGTCTGATATATACTTTCTTGTCCACATAACCCTGTCTCTTATCTTTTCCTTTGAAAGCATAGGATTGCCATGTCCAGGAAGAAGTATGTCCGGGCCGAGTTCAAGGATTTTATCCAAACACTCTATCCAGCCTTTTGAGTTTCCAGAGCCAAGAAATGGTAGTCTGCCGTCAAAGACAATATCTCCGCTAAAGAGTATCCTTCTTTCGGGAAACCACACAATTACATCCCCAGGTGTATGAGCTTTGCAGTAGTGTCTTACCTCAAAGGTATATTTGCCCATATGTATATCTAAATCCTTTGTTATGGTTATGTCCGGCGCTACCATGTCGGTCCCTTCCATGTGCTCCTTTAATATCTTTTTTCTCGCCTGATAAAAGTTCCAACTTGAGGGCTGTGATATGTAATCCAAAGCCCATTTATGGGCTATTATTACGGCGCCCGTTTCCTTCAGTGCTCCCGCACCGTAAAAGTGGTCGGTGTGGTAATGGGTTACAACGGTAAACCTTACAACTTTATCGGTAACGCTCTTTATAGCTTCTACGAGCTCCTTTCCCAGTTTGTAGGTAGTAAGGGTATCTACAACTAGAACACCTTCATCTTCCACAACGAAGTAAGCGTTGGATATAAAACCCCTGTTTTCGTAGCTTACCTGCTCGTATACCCCGAACACTCCGTAGACGTTGTCCGCTATCTTACGAAGTTTTTCTTTAACGTGGGAAGGGTAGTCAGAGGCGAACGATACACTCAAAAGTGTAACTACTAAGGCTATAAGCCCGCCCATCTACTCTCCCCTCACTTCCCTTATTGAGGACTTTATGTCACTGTCCGCCTTCAGGAACAGCTCCTTTGATTTGTCAGATAGTTTGTCTCCAAATAGCTTTAACAAGGTTTTCACGTTTATAAATCCTACAACCACAGCCCCGTCTTCCTTTTCGTACAGATAAATCCTGCACGGGGCCATGACTCCAAGCTGGGGAAGCTCTCTGAAAATCTTCTCCGCATAAGAGAGGTTGCAGACGAGGAAGTAAGAAAATCTTGGCTTTTCGGTGGCTACATCAACTACACCGAGCACGTTCATGTTCCTTCCATCAAGAGCGGTCTTCAAAAGGAGCTTTACATCCTCAAAGTCCATACCTTCTATGACTTCTTCATACTGCATAGGGTGTTTGGGCTTACCTTCTTGAGCAAACACGAACATAAAGCTCAGAAAAACCGTTAGCAGTGCAAGTATTCTCATCTATCTTTCCTCTGCTACTTCCGCTATGGCTATTCTAAGTTTCTGATAGGTGTCCGCTATGAGCTGAACATACTTTTCTCCGAGCTCTTTCTGATAGTCCTTTATAAGGAGGACTTCCTTCATGGCAGTTATGTATACTTTGCCGTTTTTCTCATACACCGCGATACTGCAAGGAATTATCACGTTCATGAAAGGGACCTTTCTCAAGAGCTCCTTTTTCTGCTCTATGTCGCATGCGAGAATCGTTGTGTATGCAGGGAAGTCCTTTATGCCTCTTTCGTGTATAACCTTTGACATAGGAAGTGT
>CAYSNS010000003.1:0-15142 GCA_964432395.1 uncultured Aquifex sp.
TTGGTGGGAGGGCTTTCATCCTTTTATAATCTTACTACCCCGCAAGTCGGGTTATTTTAACTGATTATGGGTATAAAGACTCCCTTGCTGGCAACGGATGTTATAGTCAGGCTGTGGAAAAGAGAAAGCTTTAGGGGAATAGTCCTTGTAGAGCGCAGGAATCCTCCTGTAGGACTGGCGATACCCGGAGGTTTTGTTGAGGTGGGAGAGAGCGTTGAGGACGCTGCTGTCAGGGAGATTAAAGAGGAGACGGGCCTTGATGTGAAGCTTTCAGGCCTGCTGGGTGTTTACTCAAGACCTGACAGGGACCCGCGTTTTCATGTTGCTTCGGTAGTGTTCGTAGGGGATGCTTACGGAGAACCCAGGGCGGGAAGTGACGCTAAGGCAGTTAGGGTATTCAAGCTGGAGGAGATTCCTCTGGAAAGGCTTGTATTTGACCACAAGGAGATTATCCTTGACTTTCTTCGGCGAGAGTAAGCTCTACTCTTCCTCTTTCCTCATCTACTGACAGGACCTTCACTTTTACCTTATCTCCCAGTCTGTAAATCCTCCCCGTTCTTATACCCACAAACCTGTGGGCGGGTTCATCAAACACGTAGTCATCGTCACTTAAGGTGTTTATCCTGACCAGTCCCTCCACGAGAGTTTCCTTGAGCTCTACGAAAAAGCCGAACTGCACCACTCCCGTTATTATCCCTTCAAAAACTTCCCCGAGCCTTGAGCGCATGTAGCGGGCTTTGAGTATGTCTATCGCTTCCCACTCAACCTCGTCTGCAAGCCTCTCACGTGCGGACAGATGCTCTCCCGCTTCTTCCAGATAAAGGACCTCCTTTTCAAAATCTATTCTTTCTCCCCTTAAGGAAGCTTTTAGCAACCTGTGGACTATTATGTCAGAGTATCTCCTTATGGGAGAGGTGAAGTGTGCGTAGTGTTCTGAGGCAAGACCGAAGTGCCCGAGGTTGTGGGGACTGTATCTTGCTCTGCTCATGGCTCTGAGCGTAAGGAACCTGACCAGATGCTCTTCTTCCCTACCTTCAAAGTCCTCTATTATTTTCTGGAAGAACTTGGGTGTGTATTCCTTGGGTTTTCTCACCTTATAGCCAAGCCCCGCAAGTATATCCAGAAGGTTTTCTACCCTCTCTTCGTCGGGGGGCTCATGGACCCGAAACAGGCAGGGATAACCACTGTTCTCAAGATGCATGGCTACCGTCTCGTTGGCGTATACCATAAACTGCTCTATTATTTTGTGAGCTATATGCCTCTCGTAAGGAACTACGGCGGAGGGCTCTCCCAGCTCGTCCACTATTACCTCCGCTTCTGGAAGGTCAAAATCTATGCTTCCTTTCTCCCACCTTCTCCTGCTGAGAATCCTGTAAAGATCTTCCATAAGTCTGAGAGGTTCTACGAGGTATGAATATTTCTTTTCAAGGGCGGGCTCACCCACTATAAGGGAAAGTGCTTCGTTGTATGTAAGCCGAGCCTTGCTTCTTATTAGGCTTTCGTATATATCGTAGAGGAGGAGATTTCCCTTTCTGTCAAAGACCATCTCGCAGGTGAAGGTAAGCTTGTCCTCGTTAGGTCTGAGACTGCAAAGCTGAGCGGAGAGCTTTTCCGGGAGCATATGGAGGGCCCTGTCAGGAAGGTAGAAAGTAAAGCCCCTTTTGTAGGCCTCTTGGTCAAGAAAAGTGCCGGGCCTAACGTAGAAAGATACATCCGCTATGTGGACAAAGAGTCTGAAATTACCTTCGGGTGTTAACTCTACCGCAACCGCATCGTCAAAGTCCCTTGCCTTCTCCGGGTCTATGGTGAAGCATATCTGGTCCCGCAGGTCTTTTCTCCTTTCTATCTCCTCTTTGGGTATTTGCTCGGGTATGCTCTGAACCTCTTTCAAAACTTCCTCTGGATAATCGGTAGGGAGGTTGTGCTTCCTTATGAGGAGCTCTATGGCGAGAAACCTCTCCGAAGGATTTCCAAGCACCTCTTTAACCTTAGCTTTTGGGGTGCTTTTTTCCGTAGGAAATGTCGTTATCTTCGCCACCACTACGGTTCCGGGCTTGAGGTCTTTGCAGGACCTTTTGGGAAGGGAGAAGGTTATGTGGGAGTTTTCATCAAGAGGCTCCAAAAAACACCCTTTTTCCTGCTTGACCACCTTGCCTACTATTTCCTGCTTAGCCCTTTTGAGAACCTTCTCTATTCTTATCTCCTTCTTGCCTTTAAACTTAACCACCCTTGCCTTTACTGTGTCCCCTCCGAGCACCTTCCTTAGCTCGAAAGGGGGAATATATATGTCCTTTTCCCTTCCTTCAATTTCCAGGAAGCCGAAACCCGCAGGGTAAGGTATAACCCTGCCCACTACTACTTCCTCTTCTTGATAGAGGAACTTCCCGTTCACGGTTTTTAACTTCCCTTCCTTCTTTAGCTTCTTCAGGATTTTCTTGAGCTTTTTCCTGCCTTTCTTGTCCAGGTTTAGGAGCTTTGCAATCTGGAGGAAGGCTATGGGCTTCTTTCTTCCTTTTAGGACCTTTATTATTTCTTTCGCGCTCAGCTCCTTGCCTTCCATGTGCTTTAAATTATAGGTTATCTTCCGATTTATTAACTCAGTGAGATGGATCCGGGAGCCATTATAGGAATTCTTGGTGCCTTTTTAATGATAGCTATCTCTATAGTTATAGGGGGTAGTCCGGGAGCTTTTATAAACATACCCTCGCTCTTCATAGTTGTGGGCGGTGGTATGGCCGCTGCGCTGGGAGGCTTTCCCTTAAAGGACTTCATAAGGGGAGTAAGCTCCATAAAGGATGCCTTTCTGTGGAAACCTCCCGATGCTGTAGAAACAGTAGAGTTTCTCTCAGAAATAGCTACTAAGGTCAGAAGGGAGGGCATACTTGCTCTTGAGTCGGAGATAGAGGTCTACTACGAGAGGGACCCCCTTCTGGGAGATATGATAAGGATGATGGTTGACGGTTTGGAGCTTGAGGAGATAAAGATAAGTGCGGAGGGGGCTATAGCTCAGCTTGAGGACAAGCTCGGAACCAACGTCGCTGTCTGGGAGAAGCTGGCAGACCTCTTTCCCGCCTTTGGCATGATAGGAACACTGATAGGTCTTATACAGATGCTCAAGAATCTGAATGACCCATCCGCCCTTGGTCCAGGTATGGCTGTCGCCCTAATAACTACTCTTTACGGAGCTATCCTTGCCAACGCCTTTGCCATACCCGTGGCAAATAAGCTCAAGAAGATGAAGGATACGGAGATTCTTTACAAGACTATATACCTTATGGCTATAGAGGGTATTCAGAAGGGAGTCAACCCCAATATACTCAGGCAAGAGCTTTCTATCATGCTCGGAGTTGAAGTAGCAGAGGAGACCTGATGGCTGTTAAGAAGAAGGAAGAGTGTCCAAAGCCCCCCGCGTGGCTGACCTCTTTCGGAGACCTTATGTCTTTGCTCCTTACCTTTTTCATACTCCTTTACTCTATGAGCATAATCTCTCTGGAGAAGTTCTACCAGGTTCTCAAGGGACTGATAGAAGCTCTGGGTGGCAGGCAGGTTATATACTCCGAGGACGGCTCTATGAAGGCTTCAAAGATACCTATCCAGATGGAGAACATGCACGTGAGAATAAAGAAGTTTGCGGAGCTAAAGAGGGAAATCAGGGAGATAAAGAGTATGCTGGTTAGCATGGGTATAGAGTCGGACTACTTCGTTACAGGAACATGTATGAAGCTGAGGGTAAACGTAGGCAGGCTTTTCCCTCCAGGAAGCGAGGAGCCGTATCCGGAGGCTAAGAAGCTCTTTTTAAACGTATGCAAAAGGTTAAAGCCTTTTTCACTACCTATAACCTTTGAAGGTTATACAGACAACAGACCCATATCAAGCCCACGCTTTCCTTCAAACTGGGAGCTTTCTACCGCAAGAGCTGTAAGCGTTCTCAGGCTCTTTATAGAGTGCGGATACCCGAAGGATATACTCTCCGCGGCGGGATACGGGGAATACCACCCCATAGCACCCAACAACACACCCCAAGGAAGGGAGAAAAACCGACGTATAGAGATATGTATCAAACTGAATCCGTGAGGAAGAAAAATGGCTCTCAAGAAAAAGGAAGAGTGTCCTAAGCCTCCCGCGTGGCTTACATCTTTCAGCGACCTTATGTCTTTGCTTCTGACCTTCTTTATCCTCATATACGCTATGTCAAGCCTCGATGTAGCTCAGCTTGAAAAGTTCATATCTTACTTTCGCAGGGATGAAAAGAGTTTTATTAAAAAGACTTCAATCCTGCCCCCAATAAATCCACCTCCGAAGGAGGTAGCGCTGAAGATAAAGAGGAGAATACAAAAAGTTCTTCCCCCCTGGGCGTTTCAGATAGTTATAACCGCGGACTTCGTTAAGCTCAGACTCTTCGATAAGGTCTTCTTCCAAGAAGGGAGCTACCGCTTGACACCTAAAGCTCAGGAAACACTGCGTGAGGTTGCAGTTGTTCTCAAGAAACTGCCCGAAAGGTCTTTCATCAGGGTTGAAGGCCATGTGAGCCCCCTCGTTGAAGTAAAGGACCCTGTAGTTAAAGATAAATGGGAGCTGTCGCTGAGAAGAGCAACGGAAGTAGTAAGATTCTTACAAGCTCAAGGTGTTGACCCGAGAAAGCTGTCCGCGGTAGGGTATGCGGACATCAAACCTCTTTATACCTGGAAACAGCCTGTTCTTATGGAGAGGAACAACAGAGTGGAGATATACATAAATCTATCCAAGGCTAAGGAGTAAAATAACTCTCATGAGGTTGGGTGTAAACGTAGACCACATAGCGACTGTTAGACAGGCACGCAGGACCTTTGAACCTTCTCCGGTCTTCGGAGCTCTGATAGCTCAGCAGGCGGGTGCGGACCAGATAACCCTGCACCTAAGAGAAGATAGAAGGCATATACAGGACAGGGACCTTGAGCTCATAAAGGAGCTTGTTACCATTCCCGTGAACCTTGAGATGGCACCTACCCAGGAGATGAAAGAAATAGCACTACGTGTGATGCCCGACCGTGTTACCCTCGTCCCAGAGAGAAGAGAGGAGATAACTACCGAAGGTGGGCTTGACGTAGCGGGTATGAAGGAGTTCCTGCAAGAGTATTTGAAAGACTTCAAAGATAAAGGGATTGAAGTCTCCCTGTTTGTAGACCCTCAAAAGATACAGGTAGAGGCGAGCGCTCAGGTGGGTGCAGATGCTGTGGAGCTTCACACAGGGACTTATGCGAACCTGTGGAATGCCCACCGCTACGAGGAGGCGAAGCAAGAAGTAAAAAGGCTGAAGGAGACAGCTCTTTTAGCTAAAAGCCTTGGTTTGAGGGTGTATGCGGGACACGGACTTACCTATCATAACGTAAAGGATATACTTAAGCTCTCGGACGTTATAGAGGAGCTTAACATAGGACACTCAATAGTGGCGAATGCTGTTATATTTGGTATGGAGAGGGCGGTTAAGGAGATGCTCAAACTGCTTGGAAGGGGGTAGCCATGAGGGTCAGAAAAGCGGTCTTGCCCGTGGCGGGTTGGGGAACGAGATTTTTGCCTGCTACCAAAGCTATGCCCAAGGAGATGTTTCCGGTAATAGATAAGCCCGTTATACAGTTCATAGTAGAAGAGCTACTCGGTGCAGGGGTGGAGAATATAGTCTTCGTAACTGGAAGGCATAAGAGGCCTATAGAGCACCACTTTGATATAAACGCGGACCTTGAGAGGCACTTAGAGGAGGCGGGAAAGGAAAAAGTGCTGGAGAATATACGGCAGATAAGCCACATGATAAATCCTATATACATAAGGCAGAAGGAACAGCTGGGTTTGGGACACGCGGTCCTGACCGCGGAACCTGCGGTAGGTAAGGAGCCTTTCTTGGTCGCCTTAGGGGACATAATTCTTGAAAAGGGCGAGGAAAACCTGAGAACCATGCTAAGTATATTCTCCCGTTTCGGGAAGAGTGTGGTCGCTCTCTTTGAGGTGCCGGAAGAGGAAGTAAGCAAGTACGGTATAGCCAAGGTCAAGGAGATAGAGGAAGGGGTTTTTCTCGTGGAGGACCTTGTTGAGAAGCCTTCTCCTGAAGAAGCTCCCTCGAACCTTGCCATAGTTGGAAGGTATACCTTCACTCCCGAGATATTCGATAAGCTCAAGGTAACCAAGCCCGGAAAGGGAGGAGAGATACAGCTTACGGATGCGATGAGGATGCTCCTTAAGGAAGAAGCTGTATACGCTTACAGGGTGGAGGGAAGGGTATACGACACGGGTAATCCCGTTGACTACCTCAAAACGGTGCTGGAGTTTGCTCTGTCTCGTGAAGGTATCAGAGATGAACTAAGAGAGTTTATGGAAGAGCTTGTCAATAGACAAAGCCAATCGATAGATAAAATCTGAGTTTAGAGAAGGGTTTATCCAAGTTCTCTAAGGCTCTTGCTATATCGAGGCGCAGAAACCCTGCGGGTGTATCGATACCCAAGGCAATACCTATGTCATGTTTCAGGTTTTTAACCGAGTCGGAAAAACTATCTCCTACACCTCCCGCGCTCGTATATAGACCGAACTTGAAGGGCTTCTTCGGGCTGAAGAGAACCTCCAACCTGCCCAGCACTGCAGTTGAGCCTCCTAAAGGGTAACCTATAGACTCAAAGCTGTAACCTCTTACGTCTCTTAGGCCTCCTAAGAAGAATCTATCAAATACAGGAGCTTCCTTGCCTACACGACCCAGATAAGCTCTTGCGTTCAGTGATAGCCTCTTGGTTATCTCTCTGAGTATAAAGGTGTTTAGCTCCGCCTTTAGGTAGTTTTTGTCTCCTTGGGCTTTGGAAAGCTGTAAACTTACGTGAGTTACCTTGTCTGGGTTTATGGGGTCGTTCTTTCTCTCATACAGTAGCAGAATACCTACCTTGCTAAGCTCGAAGTTTCCCCTCCCGTAGCCTTCAACCACGTTAGTAGTTTTAGATACAAAGGAACTTATAGAAAACCACCTCGTGATACGGTATCCCGCCCAGATGGAGAAACCTTCGCTGGTAAGGTCAAAGCTTCTGTGAAACTCAAGCTTCCTAAAGAACGATATACTTGCAAAGTACTTCCTTGAAAAGAGAAACTTGTCCGATAGGCTCGCCTCGTAAGTCTTGTGCTTTTCGCTCTTGGAAGCACCCAGGCGCAGAATTATACCTACACCAAAGAGGTTCTTGAGCTTTAAAGCACCTTCCAGTTTGAGCTTTTCCTCCGTGTTGTAACCTACAGCTCCTTCAACAACTCCTCTTTTGTCCTCTCTTACCTCAATGAGGCGGTGGACTACCTTTGCTTTTCTGTCTATAAGATGCTGTATCCTTACACCTGTGAAGTTTTCACTCTGCACCAGGTTCCATAGGCTTTCTTCTTCCGCTTGTGAAGAGAAGAACTTCTGCTTTACCACCGTGTAATAGATTTCTCTGGGATGGGTCTTCTCGTTTCCGTATATAAGTAGTTTTCCATATCTGTATCTCTTTCCCTTTTTTACAGTGTATATGTGGTTTATATACATATTCTCATCGTCTTCTTCTACCTTAACCTCTAAGGAGAAATCTCCATCAAGGTAGCCTTGTTCCCAAAGAAGAGCCTTTATATCCCTATGAAGCTCGTCGAGAAGTTTATCGCTGAGTATATCCGGAAGGAGAGACCTATACTTTGAGAACAAACTCTTGATTCTTCTGTCTGAACCCGTGTATCTTACATCCTTTAGCCATATCTTCTTTCCTCGGTTATACTCTACCGACAAAAGAACTTTCTTAGAGGAGCGGTCAACCCTTTCCTCTATCTCTACCGTAGCGGTGAGGTATCCTCGCTTTCGGACCCCTTTTAAAAACTCCTCTACCATATGTTCTATTAGTTCCCTGTCATACTCTTTTGGGAAGTCTATTCCTTTGAACCCTGAGACTGCTACTTGGTATCGCGGACCTTCCTTTATTAGGAACTCTATGGTTCCCTGGGAGTATGTATACTCAACCACAGCTTCAAAAAATCCTCTCTGCCTGTAAAATCTCTCAAGCTTATCTTTGGTTGACTCAAGGAAAAATATATCTACGCCCGGTGTATCTATATCTACCAGCTTCATAAGCTCTTCATCGGTAAAACTCTTGTTACCTCGAAACTCTATGCTGAACTTATCACCCTCGTGGATGTTGTAAATGGGAACAGCACCCGAACCTTTTCCCAGGAGCGCTTTCAGGGTGGCAATAGGATGTGTGGTAAGGTTGGAAACTCCTCTGAAGAGGGAGAACAGAACGTCCCGGACACTTCCGGAATCCGAAGCTGGCATAAGCACTCTCGGAAAGGGTTTACCCAAAGGTTCTTTGCGAATTCCTTCAAAGTATACGGAGCTTTCTAAGAAGCCTGATTCCCTATAGTAGTTGTGGACCCTGAGTGTGGCATTGCGAGCCTCTCTTTCGTTAAAGATATCTCCAACTCTCAGTCCCGCTCCTCTTACCAGCTCCGCCTTCTTTAACTTATAAGCACCCGAGAACACTACATCCTTAAGGAAGTAGAGGTCTCCTTCCCTTACCTTTACAGTCCCGTAAGCGTAACCCTTTGCATCAACCTTGATACTTATATTAACTTTTGCATCTAAGAATCCTTGCTTTGCGTAGAACATCTTGAGCATGTTTTCCGCTCTTTCAGGACTGAAGTCAACGAGGGGCTCGTTTTCCCGCATAAGAGTTATACTCTTTATATCCTCATCGCTTACAAACCAGTTACCTTGTATGTCTACTTCTTTTAGAATAGGATACCTGTTGACCAATACTACAGTATCATTTCCTATTTTTACTACTTTGACGTTTTTTATGTCTCTTAGATTTCTTAGGGTCTTTACAAGAAGTTCAACGTCCTTTTCTCTTAGAGAACTAAAGTTGTTATTCCTCAGTGGATAGTTGGATTCAATAGTTATCTTGGCTATAGAAATGGATATGAAGATTAAACTTAACAGCCATAGTTTCATAATTTAAACGAGTATAATGTTAGCTCATGATAGAAAGATACACCAGAGAGGAAATAGGCCACATATGGTCCGAGCACAACAAGTTCCAGAAGTGGCTTGATGTAGAGTTGGCTGTGTGCAGAGCATGGACACAGCTGGGTAAGATACCTTCCCAGGCTATGGAGGCTATAGAGAAAAGGACGTATATAGACGAAGGAGTTATAAGACAGATAAAGGAGTTGGAAAGGACCTACAAGCACGATGTTCTGGCTTTTGTGTCGGTTATTTCCAGGCAGGCGGGAGAATACGGAAGGTTCATACATATGGGCCTGACCTCCTCCGATGTGATAGACACCGCACTGGCCCTGCTTATGAGGGAAGCCTTGAATGTTCTGATAGAAGACGTAAGGCTTGTTATGGAGGAAATAAAGAGGCTTGCCTTTGAACACAAAGATACTCTGATGATAGGAAGGACCCACGGTGTCCATGCGGAGCCTACCACTTTCGGCATAAAGATGGCGGTCTGGTACGACGAGATGAAGAGAAACCTTGAGAGGCTTACCTCTGCTATGGAGCGTGTGTCCTTCGGCAAGATATCGGGGGCGGTAGGGACCTATTCAAACGTCCCCCCCGAAGTTGAAAAGATAGCCCTGAATGACTTGGGGCTGAAGATAGAACCCGCCTCTACTCAGATAGTCCACAGGGACAGACACGCGGAGTTCATGGGAGCTATGGCCATTACCGCTTCCTCTTTAGAGAAGTTTGCTACCGAGATAAGGCACCTCCAGAGGACGGAAGTGCTTGAAGTTCAGGAGCCTTTTACTGAAGGACAGAGGGGCTCTTCCGCTATGCCTCACAAAAAGAATCCCATCCACTCAGAGAGGATATGCGGACTGGCAAGGCTCATAAGGGCAAACCTTTTGCCCGCTCTTGAAAACATAGCTTTGTGGCACGAGAGAGACATATCCCATTCCTCCGTGGAAAGGGTGATACTCCCAGACTCATCCATAGCTCTTGACTATATACTGAACCTGTTTCGGGAAATTCTCAAAGGTCTTGTAGTTAACAGGGAGAGGATGCTCAGGAATATGGAGCTTTCCAAGGGGCTTTTCTTTTCTTCAAAGGTTCTCGTTGCCCTTACGGAAAAGGGTATGGACAGAGACAGAGCCTATGACCTTGTCCAGAAATGCGCTATGAGAAGCTGGAACTACGACAAAAGCTTTAAGGAGACTCTTTTAGAGGAAGAGGAGATAAGGGCTTTGCTTTCCAAAGAGGAGCTGGAGCGTATACTTGACCCTTGGGAGTTCCTAAAGCACAGGGACTATGTGTTTAAGAAGGTATTCGGTTAAGATATAAGCTCTTCCAGCCTTTCCCTCAAAGCCTGGTAAGTAACCTGCTTAATTAATTCCTTAACGTCCATATCCTCGAAAACCTTTTCTATTTCCTGCTTTACTACATTCATCACAAGCTCTCTTATATCCTGCATGCTCTCTTCAACAGCTTTTCTGACCGCCTCTTTTATAGCCTCTTCCGATACGGGAGCAGTTACAACCTGCAAGGGCTCTTCCGCTACAGGCTCCTTGGTCTCTACCTTCTCCTCCTGGATAGGCTCTTTCTCTGGTTCATCCTGATGGGAGAGCTCCGTTTCAAAGCTTTTCTCCTCTATAACCTTCTCAAGAGCCTCGAGGGCGGGTATGGGTTCTTCCTCCTGGGAGGGTTCTTGAACCTGGGTATGGGTAACTTCTTCTACTGTAGGCCCTGCTTTTTCAAGCACTTCAAGCTCGGGTGCTTCCTCTCTGAGTTCCTCTTGGGGAACGGGTTCAACTTCCTCGGTTACAGATTCTTGGCTGACAGCCTCCGTGACCATTTTGGCTTTCTCTCTTATAAGCTTCGCAATCTCTTCTGGATTGGAATCCCTCGATAAAACCTCTTTATCTTGCAGGGGAACGTTATCAGTATTTATCGGGAAAAGCTCATCCACGAGTATTATGTAAGGCTTTGAAGACATAACCTTGTCCTGTGATAGCTCCATAAGGCCCCTCTCAGCAACCATGCCCGATATAGCGTCAAAAACTACTACGGAGGCATCCTTTCCTTCTTCAAAGGCCTGTTTTACAGTTTTCACAGCTGATACGCTGTAGCCACTCCCCAGATTAGCCTTTATAGAATCTATCAGCGTCTGGTCAAAGGACACCACCAGAACCTTCCCTGGGATTACCTTTGCTTCCTCTGGAGGCTCTTCCTTATCACCTTCTCTTTCCACATACTTTTCTTGCGGTGCTTGCTCTTCCGTGCCAAGGTCAAGAGTGGTGTGCTCTATCTCTATGTCTTCTGTGCCCAGTTCCTGAACGAGGCTTTCTACATCTTCTACCTGCTCATCTTGGGTATGTTCAACCGCTTCTTCTGGAAATTCTATCAGTTTGTTAGCTATCTCCTTAGGAGATGACTCTCTTGGAACCAGTATCTTCTTCTCAGGCAGGATGTTGTTCTTATCCACAGGAAAGAGTTCATCGTAGAGTATCACATACCTGGCTTGACTAAACTTTTTCTTATACAGGGTATTTATGTCCTCTTCGGATATAGCCCCAGAGATGGCATCGTATATTATACCTTCTACATCGGAGGGTATAACCTTTATGGCTTCCTCACTGTTTTTAGCAGTGTAGACCTCGTGCTCTGAAAGAGCCTCCTTAAGCGCCTCTGTAAGGGTCTTGTCAAATGACACTATTAATACTTTCATGGTGCCTCACCTCACCTCTTGCTTAATTTATCCTTAAGTATGGTATCAACCAACCTCTTCATTTCTTCTATGCTCTCTTCGGGAATGACCTTTAACGTTGCTATTGTTAACCTGAGCGCTTTAAGACGGTTAACCAGCTCTTCTGAGAGGATGCCTTTCTGACCCACTTCAAACTCCTTGAGAGTAAAGTAGAATATTGTTATGTATAGAAGTATACTTACTATCAGCAGTCCAGTGTAAAAAGCGTTACCGCTCACAAAGGATAGGTATTCACCTATCTCTACCTTTCTGACGTACATGAACAGAGTCCCTTCACTGATAGGAATCTCCATCTGTATGTAACTGCTTTTCTCCTCCGGCGATAGGGTATTTGAACTTACGAATTTGCCCTGAGGGTCCTTTCTGTAAAGTAGAACTGTGTACTTGGGATAGGGTATATTTATCTTTTCTACTCCCTCTCTTACTCCCACAAAGAAGGTGCTAACATTTGCGAGTATCTTGGTCTCCCTGTCGTAGACGTAAGATGAGAAGGACATGTAAACCGAAGCGACCACAAACATAAGAAGGAACAACCATAGGAAGACGATAAGCGGTTTTCTCATCTCAGTTTCCCCCCACTATTATATCTTTACCTAAAATTGAAGGTGAACCTACGTTGCCGTAAAACCTTAAATCGCTCCCCACAGCGGTAATCTTGTCCAAAAGGTCAAGAACGTTGCCCGCTACTGTAACACCCCTCACCGCATGTGCGGGTTTTCCTCTCTTATAAAGTATACCCGATGCCCCCAGGGAAAACTCACCGGATATAGGGTCCACAGTATGGAGTCCCATGAGCTCCAAGACCATGAAGACCTCTTCCTCGGACCTGATGAGCTCTTCAAGCTCGGTATTTCCTCTCTGTATGTATAGATTCGTTATCCCACTTGCTGGCAGGCTTTTGAAACTACCCCTCTCCGAGTTACCGGTAGGCTCTTGACCCGCCCGCTCTGCGGTATAGAGGCTGTGCAGGAAACCCCTGAACGCACCTTTGTCTATGACTATGCTCTTCTGTCTTGGCACACCCTCCGCGTCGTAAGGAGTTGTCAGGAAACCGCCCTCCATGGTTCCATCATCTATAACGGTTATTGTCTCCGAGGCTACCTTCTCTCCTACCCGGTCTGCCAGCAAAGTCTTGCCCTTTATGTAGGCATCTCCCAGGAACATGGTAGAAAACACCTCAAGAAGCATAGCGGAGCTTTCCCTGAAAAAGATTACGGGCATAACTCTCGTTTGCAGAGGCTCGGGGTTGAGAAGGGAAACGCTTTTGAATACCGCATCCTTCACAAGGTCTTCACCGTCCAGCTCGGAGAACCTTCTCGTTGCCCTGAACTCCCAAGATATGGCGGAATCGTTGTTGGACTGAGCAAGGGCGGAAATCATGGCGCTGAAGTATGTTCCTTCGTAGGAAAACTCAACTCCGAAGGAGTTCTTCATGCTGACCTCAAATATACCCTCGGTAAAGGAAACCTTCCTGACACCTTTTATCCTTTTGTCTTCTTTCTTTGCTTGCCTTTCGAGCCCCAGAGTGAACTCTATCTTTTCCTCGAGGGGAATATTGATTCCTTCCCTGTCGAACACAGAGTTTGCATTCGCCTCTGTCCGCTCCTTGAGGAAAACATTTCCCCTATCCGCAGGCTGAAGCTCACACATCTCCATAGCTTTTTCTACAACGTCCTTTAGGCTACTCTCGTCCATGCTTGTAGTGTAGGAAAATCCTATTCTCTTATCTTTAAGGACACGGATACCCACACCCGCTTCTTCCGACCTTGAGAGGTTCTCCAGCTTTTCATCGGAAACTTCTACTTTTGTTTTCTTTGTTCTCTGAAAGAATATCTCATACTCAAAACCTTGCTTTATGTGTCTCTTTACAACTTTCTCTACATACTTCATTTCCAAAATTTTACTATACCCTACGCCTGTCTCTACCTCCTATATATACTACATTTGTCATCTGGTATATACGAGAAACAGTGCTTGCTCCGAGCCTTTCCTCGAGCAGTGTCTTCGGTAGCTCTATCTCCTTGCCCAGAAACTTCCTTATCCTTTTATCCTTCTTTTCTTCGCCGGTAAGGGAGAAGTTTGTGGTTATTATTGTGCTCTTGAGGTTGTTATATCTGTAAGATATTATGTAGGCTATGAGTTCTCTTTGCCACTCTGATAACCTTTCACTTCCAAGGTCATCCAAAACTATGAGAGGATGGCTGAGGATGGCTTTTATAGCTCTATTGGTTTTCCTCTCCTCTATGAGGCTCTTTAGTTTGTATATGAGGTCTTTCGTGTCAAAGAAAAGGCCCTTTATACCCTTTTCTCTATAAATCTTCTTCAAAATACCTACAGCTAAGTGAGTTTTTCCAACTCCGGGTTCTCCCACAAAGGTTATCCCTTTTCCTTCCTTGGGGTCAAAGTTGGCGGAGAAGTTGAGAGCTTCGGTATAAGCTAATGTCTCCGAGGGGTTTTCAAACTTGTAGTTTTCAATTTCAGCGTTCCAAAAGCGCCTGGGAATTCTCAGAGCCTTGTTTATATCCTTTGGAGAGAACCTGCAGGAACAAAGCTCTACACCTTCTCCTTTCTTGACAAATCCTGTTCCTGAGCACAGGGGACATGAAGTATCCATTAAGGATAATTTAGTCCTGAAGGATTCCTTAGATAGCTTTTAAGGTAATCGTATAGAGACAGGTAAGCTACTCCTACCGAACACCAAAGAAGAAGGTTGCCCGCCTGCTGTTCTACAGTCAACAACATGAGGGATAAAAACTGAAGAGAAGTCTTCAGTTTACCCAGGGGCGAAGCTCCCAATAGGTTACCCTGCGTTATCGCAGAACTCCTGAGAAGTGTCAGGCTCAGCTCCCTAAACAGGAGAAGTATAACAGGTATGGAGCTTACCCTCTGGACATCCACAAAGGCTATCAGGATAGAGAGGATAAACACCTTATCCGCAAGGGGGTCAAGAATCTTACCCAGTCCATTGTCGCTTCCCTGTCTGCGGGCAACTTTGCCGTCAAGAAGGTCTGAAAGAGCGCCCAGAACTATGAGCACAAGAGCGGGGGTGTATTCTTCCCTGAGTATGAAGATGGCTGTAGGCGGAACAATAACGATTCTAAGCAGGGTAAGAAAGTTTGCCATTAAACTTAAAATTATAGGGCATGGATGCACTCCTTTCACTGATACTGGGGCTTGCCCTGAGCATGCTCTACACATCTCATCTCTACTATCAAGCCAGACATTTCCCATCGAGCAATATCTTTGCGGGTTTTCTTCTGAGGCTTTTACTTGCCTGTATTTTCATGTTCTTTATCCTTCTCTACTTTCAAAAAGAGGGTCTTTTGATGGCCATGCTGGGATTCCTTTTAGGAAGGTTCGGTTTCCTGCTCCTTGGGGTAATATATAAGCGTGGAAGCTCTGAACAATCT
>CAYSNS010000004.1:0-14888 GCA_964432395.1 uncultured Aquifex sp.
ATCCTCTTGAGCTTGTGCCTTTCCTTGGGCACCTCGTCCACATGGACGAAGTAAAGGCAGTTGGTTACACACTTGGATACGCAAGAGGGAAGCAGTCCTCTGTCAACTCTCTTGTAGCAGTAGTCGCACTTCTCTACCTTCATAGTGGAAGGGTTAAAGGTTATAGCACCGTAAGGACACGCAATTATACAGGCTTTGCATCCTATGCAGAGCATCTCTTCCACGTAAACTATTCCATCCTCTGAGCGCTTTCTCATGGCGGATGTGGGACATGCCATAACGCACGGAGCGGGCTCACAGTGGAAACAGTTCATAGGTAGGAAGAAGCTATCGGGCTGTGAAGAAAGGCCTTCTATGCGAAACACCTTCATAGGTCGTATGTGGAGCTTCTCCAGCCCCTTTTCCTGAACGCAAGCTACCTCACAGGACAGACAACCTATGCACCTGTCAAGGTCTATAAGCATTACAGGTTTCTTCATCTTCCTATGGCTCTGTCAATGAGAACCAAGATAAATATAAGTATCATGGGTGATATGTCTATTCCGCCTATGTCAGGAATAACCTGTCTTATGGGCCTGAGCATAGGTTCTACTATCCTGTCAAGGAGCTCATAAAATCTGCTTTCTCTAATCTGGGGTATCCACGAGCCAAGGGCATGGATAAAAACCAGTATTATCAGCAGTTGTATAAGCAGATGAATAACCTTAATGAGCATAGCTCACTCAACCCATTCCACTATAGCCATCTGTGCCCCGTCTCCCTTTCTCCTGTCGGGAAGTTTTATCACTCGCGTGTAGCCCCCCTTTCTGTCCTCAAACCTGACAGCTATATCTTCAAAGAGCTTCCTCACCGCTTCCTTGTCCGGTAAAAGTTCCAGAGCTCGCCTTCTGGAGGCAAGGTCTCCCCTTTTGCCGAGGGTAACGAGCTTCTCTACGAAGCCTCTGAGGGCTTTGGCCCTTTCAAGGGTGGTTTCTATCCTCTCTTCCATTATGAGCGCCCTGGCAAGGCTCCTGTAGAGGGCAAGCCTCTGCTCCCGAGTTCTATCGAACTTCTTCTTCTTTACCTTGTGCCTCATGTCCAATCACCTCTTGCTTTCTATATTTATACCGAGCTGTAGTCCCAGCTGTTTCAGAGCTTCCTTTATCTCAGCAAGAGCTTTCCTGCCTATGTTTTTGGTGCTCTTTAGCTCCTCTTCGGTCATCTGAACGAGGTCTCCTATGGTGGTTATTCCCATCCTTTTGAGGGAGTTTAGAGCTCTCTGGGATATATCGAGCTCTTCTATAGAAAGGGTGAGCTTTTCAGACAGCTCGTCCACGGGTATGGGCTCTTCAAGGGTAGGGACCTCGTAGGATATGTGCTCGAGCAAGGATAGATGTTTCTGAAGAATGGCTACAGCCTCTTTTATAGCTTCGTCGGGTGACTTTGTTCCGTCGGTGACTACCTCCACAGCGAGCTTCTCGTAGTCCGTTTTGTCCCCTACCCTGGTCTGCTCCACCTTGTAACTTACCAGCTTCACCGGAGAGAAGTCCGCATCCAGCATAATCCAGCCCGTTTCACCTATGGTTTCCATCTCCTCCGCAAGCACGTAGCCTTTGCCTTTCTCTATCCTTATCTCTATGTTCAGCTCTACTTCCGGATCCGTGATTGTGGCTATAATCTGGTCCGGATTCGCTATCTCCACGTTTGGAGGCAGGCTTATATCGGAGGCTTTTACCTCGCCTTCTCCGCTCTTTTTCAGGTATAGAATCTCCACTTCCGAGTCTTTCAGATTGAACCTGACCCCTTTTATGTTTGCTATTATCTCAACCACGTCCTCCGCTACTCCTTCCAGCGAGGAGAACTCGTGATACACGCCGTAAACCTTTACCGCTGTTACCGCTGTTCCGGATATGGAAGAGAGCAATACCCTCCTGAGAGCGTTGCCCAGCGTAGTTCCGAATCCTCTCTCGAGAGGCTCTACTACAAACACACCTCTGTCTTTTGTCTTCTCCTCCCAGTAAACTTTACTGGGCAAAACAAACTCGTTAAGCATCTACAGACCTCCGATTAGACCTTAGAGTAGAACTCAATAATATACTGGACGTTGACAGGTATCTCCAGATACTCCATAACGTTCTCCGGCAACTTGAGGACCTTCCCTCTGAAGTTATCTTTGTCCAGCTCAAGCCAGTCGGGAACGCTTCTCGGGTCTATGTTTTCCAGGTTCTCCTTTACGAAAGGTATGTTTCTAGACTTGGGTTTTATCTCTATTATGTCTCCCGGTTCAACCTCGTAATGAGGTATGTCCACTTTCTTACCGTTTACAAGTATGTGCCCGTGAACTACCATCTGGCGAGCCTGCCTGCGTGTAGTGGCAAAGCCGAGCCTGTAGACAACGTTATCCAGCCTCCTTTCCAACAGTTGCAACAGGACCTCTCCGGTGTTTTCCTTGGACTTTGCGGCAAGGTCAAAGTATCTTCTGAACTGCTTCTCTCTCAGACCTCCATAGAGATATTTGAGCTTCTGCTTTTCCATAAGACGCAGTCCGTATTCGCTGAGCTTCCTCCTTCTACCCTTTGTCCTTCCGTGCTGTCCGGGAGGGAAATTTCTCCTCTGGAGTATGCGAGGAGCGGACTTCTTACCCGAGACCACGACGCCGAACTTCCTGTCTATCTTTACCCAGGGACCTATGTATCTTCCCATTACACTCTCCTCCTTGCGGGGGGTCTGCACCCGTTATGAGGTATCGGTGTAACGTCTCTTATGGCTGTTACCTTTATTCCCGATGCAAAGACTGCTCTCAGGGCGGATTCCCTGCCTGCTCCAGGCCCCTTTACCCATACCTCCGCTTCCTGGAGCCCAAACTCGTTCACCGCTCTCCTGAGAGCCTTTTGCGCTGCGAGCTGTGCTGCGTAAGGAGTGCTCTTCCTCGTTCCCTTAAAGCCCACGGTCCCACCGCTTTCCCACACTATCGTATTACCCTGCGGGTCTGTAACGTTTATTATGGTGTTATTGAATGTGGTGTGGATATGAATAATGCCCTTATGGACGGTCCTCTTCTGTTTCTTCTTCCTTGCCATCTATGACCTCCTTACTTTCCCTTCTTCTTTATTCCGCCTACCGACTTTCTTCTTCCCTTTCTGGTGCGGGCGTTCGTTCTGGTTTGCTGTCCTCTTACTGGCAAGCCTCTGGCGTGCCTTTGCCCTCTGTAACACCCCATGTCCATTAGCCTTTTGATGCTGAGTTGAACCTCCCTTCTTAGGTCACCCTCTACCTTGTAGTTCTCGTCTATGAACTTTCTTAGGGTGTTCAGCTCTTCGGGGGAAAGCTCTCCTACCCTCTTCTTGCAGTCTATGCCGGTGGACTCGCATATCTCTCTGACGCGTGCCTTCCCTATGCCGTATATGTAGGTTAAGGCTATCTCAAGCCTTTTGTGGTCCGGCAGGTCAACACCCGCTATCCGTGCCATGCTAAACCTCCATCATCCTTGTTTTTGCTTGTGCTTTGGGTTCTCACATATTACATAAACCTTGCCCTTTCTCCTGATTACCTTGCATTTAGCACACCTCTTCTTCACCGAAGCTCTAACCTTCATCTAAAACCTCCTCAGAGCCTGTAAACTATCCTTCCTCGGGTAAGGTCGTAGGGGGAAAGCTCCACCCTTACCTTGTCACCCGGCAGTATCCTGATAAAGTTTATCCTCATCTTACCCGATATGTGGGCCAGCACCTCGTGCCCGCTCTCAAGCTTTACCCTGAACATGCCGTTGGGAAGGGCTTCTACCACTTCACCTTCCATTACTATCCCTTTTTCCTTTTCGTGAGCTTGCTTTTTCTTCTTTCCCATGCTCTATAACTCCGTAAGCACAAGAGGGCCTTCCTTGGTTATGGCAACCGTGTGTTCAAAGTGAGCGGAAGGACTTCCATCCTTGGTTTTCACCGTCCAGCCATCACCGTCGTGAACGGTCTCTTCAGTCCCGAGCGCAAACATAGGCTCTATAGCTATAACCATACCCCTGCGAAGCTTTATATCCTTCTTGCCTAGGTCTTTCCTGTTGTTGGGGACGAAAGGCTCTTCGTGAACCTTCTTCCCTATACCGTGACCCCCATACTTGAGCACCGGATAGACCCCGAACTCCTCCGCGGTAGAGTGGACCGCCTCTACCAAGTTGCTCAACCAGTTTCCTGCAAAAGCCTGCTCTACAGCCCTTTGCAAAGCCAGCCTTGTAGCCTCCATAAGCTTCCTCTTTTCTTCGTCTACGTTGCCAACTGCTACGGTGATGGCGGAATCTCCAGCGTAACCATCTATTATAGCACCAAAATCTACGCTGACCAAATCCCCTTCTTCTATAACTCTGTTTTTCTTGGGAAGTCCGTGGACAACTTCCTCGTTTATGGATACGCAGGTGGCCGCGGGATAACGCATGTCGCTGAAAGGGGGTTTATAGTTGAGGAAAGCGGGCTTTGCACCTCTTTTTTTAGCTTCCTCCCGGGCTATTTGCTCTATGTCCCAGGGTGTAATCCCGGGCTTTATCTGTTCCGCTATAACATGCAAAACCTCAGCTACCACCTGACATGCCTTTTTAATCTTTTCTATCTCTTTATTTGAGTAAAGCTCTATGCCCTTTTTCATGGACTCAGCACCTTCTTGAGCTCGTGATAGACCTCTTGGATGTCTTTGGAGGCATCCAGCTTAATTAATATACCCTTGTCTTTGTAGTATTCAATAAGGGGTTCTGTCTGTTTTCGGTAAACATCAAGGCGGTTTCTTATAACCTCTTCTTTATCGTCTTCCCTCTGGATAAGTTTGGTCCCGCATCGGTCACATATCTGGTCTTCTTTTGGTGGATTGAACTTTATGTGGTAGACCGCTCCGCACGAGGGACACACCCTCCTACCCGACAGACGCTCTACAACCACATCGTCGGAAACTTCAAACAGGAGCACCTTGTCAACCTTCATGCCCTTTTTGGAGAGCATTTTATCGAGGGCTTCCGCTTGAGCTATGGTTCTGGGAAACCCGTCCAGTATAACACCTCCACCGGGAGGCATGACCTCCTCTATGAGCGCAACTATAAGCTCATCCGGAACGAGCTCGCCTCTGTCCATAAACTCTTTCGCTTTTTTCCCGAGAGGAGTTTGATTCTTTACCGCTTCTCTGAGGATGTCTCCTGTGGATATGTGTTTGAGCCCCATCTCACGGGCAAGTCTCTTGGCCTGAGTTCCTTTCCCTGCACCTGGCGGACCGAGGAAAACGAGGTTCATCTCCTCCTCCTTGCCATACCTTTATACTTCTTTGTAAGAAGGTTCGCTTCCACCTGCTTAAGGGTATCGAGGGCTACTCCAACAACTATGAGAGCTGTTGTTCCCCCAAAGTAGAAGGGAACGTTGAGCTGAAGACTTATAAACAGGGGTATTATGGCAACTACCGAGAGGAATATCGCTCCTACGAAAACGAGCCTGTTTATTACGGTTTCAAGGAATCTCTGGGTTTCCACACCAGGCCTGACTCCTGGAATGAAGGCCCCCCCTTTGCGCAGGTTATCCGCAACCTCAACGGGATTTATCATCACCGCTGTGTAGAAGTATGTAAAGAACACTATGAGCATAACGTATAGGAAGTTGTATAGGAAAGAGGTAGGGTTGAAGGCATCGTATATGGCCTGCGCTATGGGGTGCTGGATAAAGGTAAGAACGCTGGAAGGTATTATCAGGAGTGACTGAGCAAATATTATGGGAATAACCCCTGCGGGGTTTATCTTTATGGGTAGGTATGTGGTTCCGCCTCTGAACTCCTGTCTTCCTACGACCCTCCTTGGATACTGGACGGGTATCCTTCTCTCCGCTTCGTGTATGTAAACTATGCCGATTATGACCAGAAGGACCATAAGACCTGCACCCGCTACCGCAAAGGGGGTTATGTCACCGCTCTTGAGCCTCTCTACGAGGCTTATTACCGCGTTGGGCAGGCTCGCAACTATGCCTGCAAATATCAGTAGGGACATTCCGTTTCCTATGCCCTTCTCGGTGATTCTTTCACCCATCCATACCAGGAACATGGTTCCCGCTACGAGGGTTAAGACAGCCACGACTATAAACAGCACACCCGTTTCGGGAACCACCGGAATACCTCGGGGTGATGTCTGATTCTGGAGCCAGAAGGCTATGCCCACCGACTGGACAAGGGCAACAAACAAAGTCAAATACTTGGTATATTCGTTAATTTTGTATCTGCCATAATCACCTTCTTCCTTAGCAAGTCTTTGAAGCTCTGGTATAGCTACAGTGAGAAGTTGCATCATTATCGATGCGGATATGTAGGGCATAACCCCGAGTGCAAACACCGTCATCCTGCTGAGGTTTCCACCGGAAAATATGTCGTATAGGTTAAAGAGGGTGCCTTCCAACGACCTGAAGAAGTCCTCAAGAGCCTGAACGTCTATTCCCGGAATAGGTATGTGGCTTCCCAGCCTGTATATGGCGAACATAAGGAGTGTGTATATGAACCTTCTTCTAAGGTCTTCAAAGGCGAGTATGTTCTTCAGGAAATCTACCATGCTATCAGGCTATAACCTCGCAGGTTCCTCCTGCCTTCTCTATCTTTTCTCTGGCACTCTTTGAGAAGGCGTGAGCCTTTACTGTAAGCTTTTTTGTTAGCTCGCCATCGCCGAGAATCTTTATCGGGTCCCTTTCCGAGCACAGCCCTCTTTTGGCAAGCTCCTCGGGGGTTACCGTAGCATTGTCCTCAAAGAGCTTTTCCAGAACCTTGAGATTTACGGGGACGAACTCTTTTCTGTTGGGGTTTCTGAAGCCTCTCTTGGGGATTCTCATGTGAAGGGGCGTTTGTCCACCTTCGAAGTATGGGGGCAGTGTTCTGTCTCCCGACCTTGTCTTCTGCCCTTTGTGACCTTTCCCCGCGGTCTTACCCTGGCCTGCGGATATACCTCTTCCGACCCTCTTTTTCTTCTTTGTAGCACCGGGATTGGGTGCGAGTTCATTAAGCTTCATCGTGAACTTCCTCCACTTTAATCAGGTAATGGGCCTTTCTTACGTTACCCCTTACCATGGGGTTATCTTCCAGTATCCTGGTCTGACCCGGTTTGCGAAGACCGAGGCTTCTGACAGCCTGGATATGTGCCTTGGGTTTCCCTGCAAGGCCTCTTACGAGAGTTACTTTGAGCTTTTTAGCCATGGACACCCCTCCATGGGTAGTAGAGCTTTACCCTGAGCCTCGGGTTGGCATAGATGTTGAACCTCTCCTGAATTTCCTCAAGAGGCAGACCTCTCTCCTGAGCCACCTGTTCGGGAGTCTTCAGCTGGAGAAATGCGTCAAAGACCGCTCTGACAACGTTGTCGGGAGTTGTGCTTCCCACTATCTTGGTAAGAACGTCGGTGTATCCTGCAAGTTCAAATATGGGCTTTGCCGCTCCACCTGCCACGACACCTGTTCCCCTTCTTGCAGGCATGACTATTATCTTTGTAGGTCCGAAGTGTCCCACAACGTCGTGGGGAACGGTTCCTTCTATTATGGGCACCTTGATTATCTTCTTTTTGGCTTGCTCTATTGCCTTCGCTATGGCGAGAGGAACCTCCTTAGCCTTACCGTGGCCAAAGCCCACGAAGCCTCTCTTGTCTCCTACCACTACGAGCGTGCTGAAGGAAAACCTCCTTCCACCTTTTGTAACCCTCGCTGTCCTGTTTGCGTATATGAGTCTTTCCTCAAGCTGAAGCTCCTCCACCATATCCGCTATGCCGTGCCTTCTTCTCCTTTCCTCTATCATTGCGTCTATGTCTTTTCCACCCATTTGAATCCTCCTCAGAACTCAAGACCGAGCTCTCTACATTTATCCGCAAAAGCTTTTATCTTGCCATGGTACATAAAGCCTCCTCTGTCGAACACGACCTTCTTTATACCTTTCTCTAAAGCTTTGTTTACTAAGACCTGTGCAACTTTCTGGGCGGACTCTATAGACTTGCCTCCCCTCTTACCTGCGAGCTTTTCGTATTCGGGGTCCAAAGTGGATGCGGATACAAGGGTTCTCCCCTGGGTATCGTCTATTATCTGAGCATAGAAGTGATGTAGACTTCTGTAAACCGCAAGCCTTGGCCTTTCAGGGGTTCCGAAAACCTTCTTCCTTATCCTTTTGTGCCTGCGTATCCTCTTCTCTCTCCTACCGAGCTTAGCCATGAAAGACCTCCTTACTTCTTACCCGCTGCCTTTCCGGGCTTGAGCTTCAGCACTTCGTCCTTATACCTTATACCCTTACCCTTGTAAGGGTCAGGCTTTCTCAATGCCCTTATCTCCGCCGCAACCTGTCCTACCCTCTGCTTGTCCACACCGCTTACGTGTATCTCGTTCCCTTTGACCTCTATCTTTATGTCCTCGGGTATAGGGTATATGTCCGGATGGGACTTACCCAAGTTAAGTTCTAAGTTTTTACCTTTTACAGAAGCCCTGTATCCGAGCCCGTGAACTTCAAGGACTACCGTAAAGCCCTCCGTAACACCTTTGACCATGTTCCTTATTATCGCCGCGGTTGTGCCGTGAAGAGCCCTGTGAAAGGCTCTGTCGGTGGGTCTTTCTACCTTAACCTGGCCGTCCTCTACCTTTACGCTCATATCCGGATGGAAGTTAAAGCTCAGCTTACCCTTTGGTCCCTCTACCGTTACCGTGTTGCCTTCAACGGAGACCTTCACTCCGTTCGGAATGGGTATGGGACTCTTTCCTATTCTGGACATGGTCTTCCTCCTACCAAACTATTCCTATAATCTCACCGCCCTTCTTGAGCTTTCTCGCCTCGTGGTCCGTAACTATACCCGCATCGGTAGACATTATGGCTATACCCAGCCCGCGCTTGACATAGGGTATCTTTTTGGCAGGAGCATATACCCTTTTTCCTGGTGTGGATATCTTGACTAAGTTGGTTATTACGTTCCTTTCCTTTTTTGGGTCAAGGTATTTTAGGTGTATTCTCAGCTTATACTGGGTTCCTTTCCTGTGTTCTTCACCTTCCAGCTTCTCCCAGTCTTTTATAAAGCCTTCCCTCTTGAGCAGGTCAAGAATTCTCTCCTTCATCTTGGATGAGGGAACGTCCACGTAGTCCTTCCTACGCATTATGGCGTTCTTTATAGCCGAGAACATGTCCGCTATAGGGTCCATTACCTAACCTCCGCTACCAACTTGATTTTCTTACCCCAGGAAGCTCACCTCTGAGCGCTCTTTCCCTGAAACATAGCCTGCACATGTTGAAGTATCTTAGAAAACCTCTCGGCCTACCGCATATGGGACATCTGTTCTTCTTCCTGACTCTCCACTTTGGATAGTATTTCAGGTCTTTAGCTACCTTTGCCTTCCTTGGCATGTCAACCTCCTTAGGACGCTCTTATAGGAAGCCCAAGCAAAGATAAGAGCCACAGAGCCTCTTCGTCAGTTTCCGCTGTGGTGTGTATGCTTATATCCATTCCCCTTATCTTGTCTACCTTGTCGTAGTCAATTTCGGGATAAACAATCTGTTCCGCTATGCCAAAGGAGTAGTTTCCCCTACCGTCAAAGGAGCGGGGGCTTAGCCCTTTGAAGTCTTTAACCCTCGGTAGAGCTACGGAAATCGTTTTGTCCAGGAAGTCCCACATCCTTTCCTTTCTGAGGGTAACCTTTAACCCTACCGGCATGCCTTTTCTGAGCTTGAAACCTGCCTCGGACTTCTTTGCCCTTCTGACCGCAGGTTGTTGTCCTGTGATAAGACGCAGGTCCTCCATAGCCCTTTCTAAGTTCTTTATGTCTTGAACCGCTTCGCCCACACCCATGTTGACCACTATCTTGACCAGCTTGGGAACTTCCATAGGGTTCTTATACTCAAACTTGCGCATAAGCTGGGGAACCACCTCATCTTTATATTTCTGGTATAGTCTGGGGACGTATTTAGTAGCTACAGCCATGGTCTTAACCTCTCAACGGTTTTTCCCTTACAAGGTCTATATTCTCGTTGCACTTCTTACAGTATCTGTACTTCCTTAATACGTTCTTTTCTTCTACTACCCTGAACCCAACCCGTGTGGGCTTTCCGCAGTTGGGACACACCAGCATAACGTTGCTTATATGCACGGGAGCTTCTATCTCAACTATCCCGCCTTCCCTTACGTTGGGAATCTCTTTCAAGTGTTTCTTGACTATGTTGACCCCTTCAATTACGACCCTGTTTTTCTGGGGAATTACCTTTATGACTTTTCCTTTTTGTCCTTTGTTGGCCTTTTTGCCTCGGACAACCAGGACAGTATCACCCTTCTTTATCTTCCAAGCCATCAAACTACCTCCGGTGCCAGAGAAGCTATCTTCGTAAAGCCTCTGTTCCTTACCTCTCTTGCTATGGGACCCAGGACCCTTGTTCCCAAAGGCTCCCCGTATTGATTGAGCAGGACACAGGCATTGTCGTCAAACTTTATGTAACTTCCATCCTGCCTTCTGACTTCCTTTGCTGTTCTCACAACGACAGCCCTGTATATCTTACCTTTCTTTGCGTTTCCATCGGGCAGGGCATCCTTCACAGTTACCGTTATTACATCCCCGAGAGTAGCATACTTTCTCGGTGCGTAGGGTATACCTATTACTTGCACTCTCTTTGCTCCCGAGTTGTCCGCTACGTTCATGTAGCTCTGACGCTGTATCATGGCTTAATCTCTCCCTTTAAAGTGAGTCCCCAAAAAGAGACAAAATAGCATTCTAACAGTTTCTACATTTAAAAGCAAGGGTTTTATGGCGTCCCCGGGAGGACTCGAACCTCCGACCTCGAGATTAGGAATCTCGCGCTCTATCCGCCTGAGCTACGGGGACAGCCAGATAAATAGTATAAAACTATACTAAAAACCTAACAACTCCTTGAGTTTTCGGGTGGGATTGTCGCTCTTCATCAGGCTCGTTCCGATAAGGAAGGCGTCCACCTGATGGTTCATAAGCTCTACTATCTGTTCTCTTGAATCTATCCCGCTTTCGGATACCACGTAGGGTGCTCCGAGTTCCTTTATTCGGGGGGCGAGCCTCTTGGTAAGGCTTACATCTACTTGTAGGGTATCAAGGTCCCTGTTGTTTATGCCTATTACCTTTGCCCCCGCATCCAAAGCTATTTTAGCCTCCTCTAAGGAGAAGACCTCAACAAGGGGAGTTACTCCAAGGTTGTAGGAAAACTCTACAAGCTCTTTAAGTCTCTGGGATGTAAGCATTCTCACTATAAGTAGAATTGCATCCGCTCCGTAAGCCTTTGCCTGAAGAATCTGGAGCTCATCAAGGATGAAGTCTTTTCTTAGGATCGGCAAAGATACGCTTTTGCGAACCTCCTCAAGGTCCGAAATGGAGCCACTGAAGAAATGTTCCTCCGTAAGGACCGATATAGCTACCGCTCCTGCATCTTCGTATATCTTAGCCTGTTTTGAGGGCTCTACCATCTTTAGCCTGCCCGCGGAGGGCGAGGACTTTTTAACCTCCGCTATTATTTTGGTTCTACAGCCGGTGAGTGCTTTCTCAAGGCTAAAGCTCACATCTCTTTGCGAGGCTAATCTTTCAAGCTCTCCTTTGATTGGTTTCAGGCCTTCTATCTCTTTCTTTTTAAGCTCTATTACTTTTCCAAGAAATCCCATCAGTCTTCCCCCAGTCTGTTCCGTATCATCTCTACCAGCCTTTGAAACTCTATACCCTGATAGGTTTTCTTTGATAGAGCTTTGCCTATGGTGTTGACAGCCCTCTCTAAATGTTTTGACCTCACGCCGTGGTGCAAGGATAGTAGAGCTTCCACGTAAGCTCCGAGCTGGTCGCAGGACTTTAAGAGCTTTCCATCTACGGGGTTGAAGTGGTCCCGGTTGTGCTCTTCATCTATGGTTTCCAGGTTCTTTACTTCTCCCTCGGTCCATATTCTATTGGAGAACTCATCACCCTCTCCTAAAAAGCCAAGTATGAACATAAACTCCTCTTTAAGAAAGTCAGGCAGCAAGGGAAGTATTACGTTCTCTACCTGCTCTCTTTCGTATTTCTTGAGTATGTCCGATATGCCCGCTTCCTTCTTAACTGGTGCGATAACGTCCCTTGTGGTGACCTCCGGCAGGTCGTGAAACAGCCCGGAGAAAAAGTTTAGGAACTTCCTCCTTGAACAGGCATGTAGTTTGAGGGACATAAGATAGGCGGATGATGCTACCACGAACATGTGTCCGAGGACGGTGGTAAGGGGGATTCTGGGAGATAGAATCCATCTTTTCTGAAACCTCAGCTGTCCCACGAGGTCTATGAAGTTGAAGGTCTTTTTTCTCAGATATATGCGCTCAACCGCGGAGAGGTCAAAGAAGTCCTCTATGGTATCCTCTATCTCCTCCTTTACCCTCTCTATGCCGTAGAATCTTATGCCTACCGAGTAAATCATCTGGAATTCCCAGTAGGTCGCCAGGAAGTGGGACGCCTTTACTATCCTCTTCTCGAGGGAAGTTTCTCTTGACTCAAAGTAGTTCCTGAATCGCTCCCACAGAGCTGTATCGAAGCTTTCTATATCTTCTTCTAAGCTCCTGAAAACGAAGCTGTTTACTTTCGCGGACTTCTCTCTGAGAATCCTGTGAAAGACCTGGGGTTTTATGTCTGTAAGTATAGCTCTCTGCAATGCTTCAAATATCAGGCCCTCTATCAGGTCGTCCCAGTTTATTCTTTTACCTTTTAGGTGCTCTTCAAACCTCCCTATAACGTAGGCTATGGCGGATTTGTGAGCCTGTTTATCCAACTCGGTTATGTGGAAGGGCTTCGGGTGGTCGTTCCACCGTTCTATATAGGCTAAGTCGTATATGCGTAGTAGAATTCCGCTCAGACCTTTGTACATGCCTCCCATGAATTTTATCAGAAGTGTCTGAAACCTCCTTTTGCGGGCTTACGGTCTACAAACACGCCTTGTCCTTGCGAGACCGTTCCTATCAGGCTCATATCAAGGAAGGGGTTCCATCTGTCTCGGGGGTGAGTAAAAAGGAGTTGATAATCTTCTCCGCCGAAGAGAGCATATTCTCTGGGGTCCTTACCATACTTCTGGCAGAAGAGCTTCAGCTCGTCGGATATGGGTAGTTTAGAAGAGTCTATATCTATTCTTACCCCGCTTCTTCTGGCTATGTGGTGTGCATCCGCTACAAGGCCATCGCTTATGTCCATACTTGAGTTGGCATACTTCTGTATGTGTTTTATGTAGTCGCTTCTTGCAGTAGGTCTCAGGTGTCTCTCTATGAGCCTGAGTTCAAAGTCCTCATAGTTTTCTTTCTCCATCAGGAGAAGCTCCAGTCCCGCCCTTGAGTCCCCGAGTGTTCCCGAAACAAACACCCCGTCACCTGCCTTGGCACCGCTCCTGCCAACAGGTCTGGTAGACTTTCCTACTATAAACAGGTCAAGCACCAACTCCTTGGCTTTTGATACGTTCCCGCCCACTATCTCACATCCGTAGAACTCACAGGCTTTCTTCATGCCAACGTATATTCTCTCTATGAACTCAATTTCTATCTCCGGAGTTAGTATAGATGTAAGTATCCAGAGGGGTTCCCCACCGTTACTTACTATGTCACTTACGTTCACGCTGACCGCTTTCCAGCCTACCGCTTCGGGTGGGTAACGCATCAGAAAGTGAACACCTTCTACCAAACTGTCCCCGCTCAGGAGAAGCTTAAAGCCTTCAAGCTCTAAATGAGCACAATCGTCTCCTATGTGTCGTGAGGCAAGAATGCTTTTAATCCTTTCTATAAGACCGAACTCTCCTATCTGTGATACCTTTTTTCCTGGCATGCTTTTAGATTTAATAATAGTTTTGATAGCCAGGAGGTGGAAGGTATGAAACCGCTCCTGATTATATTGGCGATGGTCTATATACTTAGCTGTGGGACGCAGGAAAAGGGCATTGACACAAGTTCAAATACTGTTCGAAGCGAGGCAACCGCGGAGAAAAAAGTGATAATTCCCACCAAAGATTACGCCCTGCTTATAGTGGAGAGCAAGAGCTGTATATACTGCAAACAGCTTGACAAGGATATAAAGACCGAAGAGTCCCTTCAGAAAGCTCTCAAGGATATAGACCTATACAGGATACTCTACGAGAGCTACACCCCTGTGAAGGCCAACTTTGGAGGTAAAGTAGTGGAGATGTCCGAAAACGAACTTGCCAAGACGCTAAAGGCCTTGTCCTTTCCTAATCTGATATTCTACGATAAGCAGGGAAACATAATTCTCCAGATTCCCGGTTACGTCTATCCTTCTCAGCTCGTCTGCATAATTGACTTTGTGAAAACGGAAGCGTATAAACATGAGGATATAAACAGCTACGTGAAAAGGAATAACTGCGCATGAAGGCTGTCCTCTTTGACCTTGATGGAACCCTTATAGACTCCGCTCAGGATATAGCCTTGGCTTTGAGGAAAACTCTCAAAGAGCTTGGTATGGAAGATAGAATGCCGGATGATGTTAGAAGTTTCATAGGAGGGGGTGTAAGGGCTCTCCTTGAGAGGGTACTTGGCAAAGACTTCAGGGAAGAGATGGTTGAGCTCTTTAGAAGCTACTACATGGAATCTCCTGTAGTTTATACAAAACCCTACGAAGGCATCCCACAGACAATTATGGAGCTTAGGAGGAGAGGTATAAAGCTGGCGGTTGTTACCAACAAGCTTGAGGAACTTTCGGTGGAGATACTCAAAAGGCTCAGCCTTCTTGAATACTTTGATATAGTGGTAGGAGGTGACACCTTTACTGAGAAGAAGCCTTCTCCTGTGCCTGTAAGCAAAACTCTCGTTGCTTTGGGAGTTGAGCCAGAGGAAGCCCTTATGGTGGGAGATACAGAGGCGGATATCCTTGCGGGAAGGGGAGCGGGAACCAAGGTCGCCTTAGCTCTCTGGGGATATGTGGGAAGCAGGGCCGTT
>CAYSNS010000005.1:0-14586 GCA_964432395.1 uncultured Aquifex sp.
CTCTTGTCTCTTCTCCTCTATTCCCGATGACCGGTAGTAGTTGACTATATCGTGCCTTCTGAGGGTGAGGTTCCGTAGCTTATCCTCCATGTAGCTGATTTCTTCCTCTAAGGACCGAAGATTGTCTTTTATATCCCGCTCCTGAGACCTAAGTATGTCTATATATTCCCGGGCTTTTTCTATTCTACGTTCAAATTCTTCAAGCCTTTTGTCGCCTTCCTTTGCAAGTTCCTCAAACTCTCCGAGCTTCTTTTCCAGCACCTTAAGCAGTCCCTCTTTCTCCGCTATCTCGCTCCTTATAGCCCTCAGCTTTATTATCAAGTCCTGTTCTTTTTCACGGAGCTCCTTCTCTTCTATGTCCAGCTTGCGCTTCTCTTCTTCATAAAACTTCCTACCCAGTTCTCCTCCGGACTTTTGACTGCCTCCGGTTATCACACCGCTCTTTTCAAAGAGCTCCCCTTCAAGGGTAACCATGCGGTAGTTCCCTATACCTATGCCCTTAGCACAGCTAAAGTCCTCAACTATCAAAGTGTCTCCCAGGGCGAATCTTACAGCCTTTTCAAATTTCTTGTCATACTCTACAAGGTTTATGGCAAAGTCCACCGCTCCCCTCGCTCTGGGATAGGGAGGTAGGTTCATATCCACCCTTATCCTGTTCAGAGGTATAAAGCTCATCCTGCCGAGCTTTTTCTCCTTAAGGAGGTCTATGCATCTTTTTGCCACGTCTTCGTTCTCAACAACTACATACCTCAACCTCCCTCCACCCGCTACCTCAAGCGCTCTTATGTGCTGGGGGTCCTTCACGCTTATGAGGTCTCCCACAGTCCCGTATACACCCTCTATACCCTCAAACACTATGTCCAGAGGCTCCGAAGCGGAAAGCTTGCTCTCAACGTAGGCTTTAGCCTTTATGACCTCTTCTATCTTTGCCCTAATTTCCCTCAGCTCCTCTTCCGTTTCTCTAAGGTATTCCTTTTCCTGTCTGAGGGTATCTTCCTCAACCGCCCTCATCCTTCTATACTTTTCAAGCTCACGGAAAGAGTCTTCTATTCTCTTTCTGGTCTCCTCTTTTTCGTGGCGAAGTCTCTCTATGTCCTCGTGGGTCTTCTCCACTTTTAGTTCTATCTCCTTCAGCTTGAGCCTAAGTTCCTGCTCCCTTTTTTTGCTCTTCTCTATGCGCTCCTTGAGTTGCTTTTCCCTTTCTTCAACCTTCTGAGCTTCTTCTATTGATACCTTGAGCTTCTGGTCAAGCTCCCTGAGGCTTTCGTATACCCGCTCTTCTTCAAGCTTTAGCCTTCTGAACTCTTCCTCTTTAAGGGCTCTCTCCTCCTTCAGCGCCTCCAGTTCAAGCCTTAAGTTCTCTATGTCTTTCTTTAAATAACCCAAGGCTTTTTCTTCCTTTTCTTTTTCTAAGATATAGCTCTCCCGTTCCTTCTCCTTCTTTTTTATCTCTCTGTCTACGTGTTCTATGTCCGATGAAATCCTGCCTATCTTCTCCCTAAAGGGTAGGAGCGTATCGCTTAGCTCCTTGAGCCTATTTTCCTTCTGAGATAGAACCTCTTCTCTCTTATTTATATTTTCCTGAACAGCCTCTAAATTTTCCTCAAGCTCCGCAAGTTCGGAGCGTAACTTCTCCTTCTCGGAAGTGTATTTACCTATCTCCTTAGATACTATGGCCACCTCCAGGCTTCTCTTCTCTTCCCTGAGAGCCTTATACTTGACAAGCTTCTCTTTCTCTTCTTTGAGTCTATCTAACTGAACTTTTATCTCGTCCAGGAGTAACTTAAGCTCCCTTATCTTTATATCAACCTCCATCAGGTCGTTTATCGCCTTTTGCTTTTTGCTCTCATACTCGCTTATTCCCGCTACATCCTCTATAACTTTCCTTCTCTCAACGGGAGTCATCTTTAAAAACTTGATTATGTCTCCCTGAAGAACAACGTTGTAGCCGTTCTCGTAAATACCCGCCTTTGATAGGAAGTCTCTAAGGTCTTTCTCCCTTACGGTGGTGCCGTTGACCTTGAAGGTGCTCCTTCCGTCCTGGCTGACTTTCCTTGAAATGACCACCCTGTCTTCCGCAACGGGAAAGGCTCCCTCGTTCTTGAAGTGAACCTCAACGTAAGCGTAAGGAGCTCTGTCCCCATCCTTTGAAAATATCAGGTAAGAAAGGTTTTTGGCCCTGAGAGTTTTAGTGGTAGCTATACCCAGAGCGAAGGAAATGGCATCACCTATGTTTGACTTTCCCGCCCCGTTGGGACCCACCACAGCCACAAATCCGCTTCCTACAGGTATCTCCTTCCTTTCCTTCCCGTAAGATTTGAAGCCCTCAACAACTATCTTCTCTATAAAAGCTCTCATCTCAACTTCTTAGCGAGCTCCGGAAGCTTTAACAGAATAGCGTATATCCTCTTCCACTTCCTCCACTCCATAGCAGGTATGGTGCCTCCGTATACCTTTCCCCCTTCAAGGTTCTTGGACACTCCCGCCTTTGCGGTTACCGTAGCACCGTCTCCTATCTCCACATGGTCCGCAACGCCAACCTGTCCTGCGAGCACAACCCCCTTTCCCGTCCTTACGCTTCCCGATATACCTACCTGACTCACTATTATGTTCCCTTCCCCTATATCACAATTATGGGCTATCATAACGAGGTTATCAATCTTGGAGTGCCTTCCTATCTTTGTGCTGTCAAGAAGAGCTCTGTCAACGGTCGTGTTACAACCTATCTCTACCTCGTCCTCTATAACTACGTTACCTATGTGGTTCAGCTTCTTTATGCCTTCCTTGCCTATATGGTATCCAAACCCGTCGCCACCTATCACCGCACCGCTGTGAATCCTCACCCTTTTACCTATGACAGTGTTCGGGTATATGTGAACACCGCTGAATATAACCGAGCCTTCGCCCACGAAGGTATTTCTACCTATGTAAGTAAAGGGATATACCTTGACATCGTCCTCAAGGACGACACCCTCATCTATATATGTAAAGGGAGCTATGTAGACACCCTCACCCATGGAAACGTTTCTACCTATGTAAGAATTAGAAGATACCCCTTCGGGGTGAGTTTCGGGATAGAAAGAGTCCAAAAACCTTGCAAGAGCTAACCTCACATCCCCAACGAGCACGTAGTTTGGAAATTCTACGTCAGAACTCACCACCAGTGCGGTCGGCTTTTTCTCAAGAGCTTTCTGCAGGTCTCTTTCCGAGGAACAGAATACCACGGTCCCCTCTTTAACATTAGTAGGAGAAGATACGCCCCTTACCTCAAGTCCCGGGTCTCCCTTCAGCTCTCCGCCTACCGCTCGTGCTATCTCAGAGAGCTTCATTTCTTCTGAGTTGCCTTTGAGTCAACTATGCTTATAACCTCTGTGGTTATATCAATCCCCGAATCCTTATATATGAACACACCGCAGTCCATAACGCCTTTGTATCCCTTCTCCTTTGCTATCTTTTCAGAGGCTTCCTTCACACGGTTGAACACCATGTTTTCGAGCCTTTGCTTTGTCTCGGTAAGCTCTTTCTGAGCTTTTGCCTGAATCTCCCTTGCCTGAGACTCAAGCTTCTGATACTCCTTTATCTTTTCCTCCTTCACTTTTTGGGAGATGGCTTTGCTCTCTATCTGCTTGCGCAGGTCTTCCAGCTTCTTTTCCAGAGAGCTGAGCTGGTTCTGATACTTACTCAGCTTATTCCTCAGCTCCGACTGGGCCTGTGCGACAAGTTTTGACTCCTGGAGTATCCTGTTGGTATCAACACAGGCAAACTTCTCCTGTGCAAAGGAAGTAAAGGAAACACTACCTAACAAGACTGCAAAGCAGAGAAGCTTTTTCATACAAACACCTCCTTATCTATGTTAACCTCCCCCGAGCTTAAGGAAGGCATATATAGCCCAGCCGGTAACTGCAACGTATATCCAAACGCCCGCGGTTATGGGTGCAACCTTTCGATGCTTGGAGAGCCTGTCGGTTAGACCCAGAAACACAGTAGTGACCGCAAGGGGCAGGTTTATGGCAGCGAGTATTGAGTGAGATATGAGTATGAACATGTAAAGACCCTTGTAGGGACCCTCGTAGGGCTTGGGAGGATACATGAAGTATTTCATCCCGTAGAAGACCAGAAACAGCAGAGCCAGGAAAGAAGCACCGAGCATGGATGCTTTATGAAGCTCTCTTCTGCCGGTCTTTATAAAGAACAGACCGAGAACTATAAGAACTCCGCTCGTGCCTATCGTAGCTAAGCTAAGAAAGGTTAAAAGCTCGTAGCTCATGCCTTTACCTCAAAAGGTGGACTATAACGAAGGTCATCAGGTATGTAAGCAACGCAAACACAGCCAGCATCACAGCTATGGTAATGTTAGTCCATCTGGCGTGCTTCTTTCGGGACTCCAGGCTCATGCCTTTTAATTATAGAGTAAAGGACGAACACAACAAATATGATGCCTCCCATAACCGAAAGAACGGAACCCAGTCCCATCACAGCCATGAAGATATACACCTTCAGGGATTCTATGTATCCGGTTCCGAAAGTTTTCCTCGGAGCACCGTAAACACCCGCCCAGAAAAGTCCGGAGGTAAAAAGGAGCATACCTATGCCGTATAGATAGGGCTGTAGCCTTACCAGTTTTGGAAGCCTGCTCACATACCCAAGCTCAATCAGGAACCTGTAAGTAAGAAGCATGAGTGCTATAAGTATGCTCGCTATGACTCCGTGATAGTGTGCGGGGATACGAAGGTCAGAGCCCGCTATCATGTATCCCATAAAGGCACCGAGCACATACATAAGGATGCTCAGCACAAGCCCCCCGCTGAAAAAGTTGAGCTGAGAGAAGGAAGTTCTAAGAAGCACGAAAGCATAGATAAGTGTAGGAACACCTATGCCAAGAGCATATCCCAGAGTGGTTATGGTCCTTACCTGCGGGCCTATAGGGTCCTGGGCAAATACCTGAAGAAGCAGGTATATCAAGGGGAAAGGTAAAAGCAGAAAGTTTAGAAAACGTGCCAACCTCGGAGGCGAAGCACCCCCACTGCGCAGGAGCAGTAACCAGGAGGCAATAAGGAGAGATGCGTTCACAAACTGGTGAGTGTGTCCTCCCAGCCAGTATAGGCGCTCAAAGTATAGATAAACCTCATCACCCCGCTGTGTCTTTAAAAAGGAAATCAGCAGAGTCACAGGAAACAAGAGAGAGATAAAAACCGAAATAGACACTACACCCTTGAGAGGCTCCTGTTCTGTTAGCCCCCTCAGTGCATCCTTGGAAAACCGCAGGGCGGTCAAGAAGTATCCCGCTCCGAAAAGGAAGACCCCCATAAAGAACATAGGATGGTCCACCGTAGGAACGTAGTTGTTGTGAACCGCGGTTCCCACACCGAGCAGAGCGGACAGAAATATTAAAAAAGCCCCCACCCCTGCGGGAATAAGCTCGTGGAGGCGCTCATTTTTCTCAAACACTCTGTGCCACAAAGAGACCAGGAACGAAAGGAAGCCTATTATTAGGGCGAGGTCTACATGTCCTATGAGCCAGTGATAAAAGAGCTCAGGGGGTAACAGGTGTGCCACACCAGGCGTTCTTGCAAGTGCAACCAGAAGAGCGAAAAAACCACCCGCACCTATGGATATCAGGAATAGAAGGAACCACTTTTTCATTAAGTTTTCACCAGGTCAATGACCATCATGCTGAACAGAACAGCTATGTAAAATATGGAGAAAAAGAACAGCTTCATGCTCTCTTCTCTCTTTGAGAAGAGGAACCTCAAGGTGTAGGCTGTGTAGGCCAAACTCAGAACGAGCGCTGTTATGAAGTAGAGCTTTCCCGTCATACCTATGGCGTAGGGAATCACGCTGAGGGGAAGCAGAGACACCGTATAAATCAGAGTTTTTATCTTCGTTATTAGCACTCCCCTTACAACGGGAAGCGTGGGTATTCCCGCTCTGGCATAGTCATCGCGATACTTTAGAGCAAGAACCCAGAAGTGAGGAGGTTGCCACATAAACATTATCAGAAACAGAACAAAGGCGTTCATATCAAGGGTTCCCGAACCCGCAACGTAGCCTATCACCGGAGGAAGAGCACCCGATATACCTCCCACCTCCGTAGCTATAGGTGTTCGCCTCTTCAGAAGCAGTGTATAGAGCACCACATAGGAGAAGGAAGCCACCATAGAGAGAAAAGCGGCAAGGGGATTTACGAGCAGGTATAGGGAAACAAAAGACACAGCCAGCAGAAGCACTCCCAACACAAGGGCACTTTTGGGGTTCACCGTTCCGCGCGGGAGAGGTCTTGAAGAGGTTCTCTCCATAAGGGTATCAACGTCCCTGTCAAGGAACATGTTTATGACAGCGGAGCCCGCTGCAGCGAGACCCGTTCCCAGCAATGTCCAGAAAACCAGCGCGGGCTCAAGGTTTCCCTTTGAACCTATATACATACCTCCCAGCGTGGTAATCAGAACCAGGGTTACTATCCCGGGCTTGGTGAGAAGGAGATACTCTTTCAGAGCGGAGGTATAAGACAGGGTCTTTTCTACCATGCTCTTGCCCCTTCAGATTGAGCTCCTACTATCATTTTACCTTTTAAGACCTGCGGAGCAACCATGTAAGAAACCCATATGACCAGTAAGAAGCCTATGGCTATGTGAAAGAACAGCACCGGCAGGAAGAACTTGGACAACACCGTTGCCACTCCCGCAACCACCTGAGCTACTATAAGGAGGAGGGTAATGAGGGAATACCTGCTGGGTTCCTTAAGCAGTATATACAAACCGAAGATTATCAGAGCCATAGCTATACTTATGTGCAGGAAGTAGGCAAACAGGTTGAAGTCCGCACTCTTTACGTATCTAACGAGAATACCCACAAGTATTTGAAACATCACGAGAAGAAACAAAGGCTCAGAGAGAGGAATTTTAGGGCCACCTTCATAATCCTGCTTCAGAGCCCTGTATGTGAAAACAAGGCCCGTAAGAATCATTACCGACAGAACGAGATGGGATGTGGTGTAAACATAGTGTAGGAACTCCTTAAGCAAAGGCGCCTCCGTCAAAACCACCCGCATACCCAAAAGGGCCTCAAGTATCAAGAATACGAATATCCATACCATCGCCTTCCTGGGAAATCCTTTGTAGCTCCTCCACACAAGAACAAGAGATGCAAGCATAAGCAGTCCCGCTATGCCACCCAGTATGCGATGGGTCTGCTCAATCCAGGGCTGTAGGTGAGTCTCCACCACCATGGGTGCAGGAGGGATTGGTATCTCTTCCTTCAGCTGAAACGGAAGGAGCTGTCCGTGGCAAAGAGGCCAGTCGGGACATCCGAGACCGCTCCCGGTGGAGGTGACAATACCGCCGAACACCATAAGAACGTAAGTTGCCACTATAGACCACAGAACTACAGTCCTTACCATAGTTTCAATCTCCTCTGTTGGGAAGGGGAAAGGGTGGCTCGTTTCTGATGTTGTGAAGTTTGTTTATGAAGTGTTCCCTGTTTTCAGGGTGCTTCGCAAACTGGTAGACCGTAAAGAGCAAAGACAGAAGTGCAACACCTGCTACCGCAAGACCGACAAAAATCTTACCCCAGTCTCTCTTAGTCTCTTCCATGAGAAAGGTATTATAAACCAAAGGGGAGCGGGCGCTCCCCTTAAAGCTCAGAACTTGCAGTATCCGTGAGGGCAGAAGTCCTTACCTACCTTGGGAGGTTCGTCAAAGTTGTGAGGAGGAGGCGGTGAAGGCAGTTGCCACTCAAGGGAGTTGCTCTGCCAGGGATTGTTAGGGGCTTTCTCACCGCTGAGAGCACCCTTTATAAGGGCAACAATAGCAAGGAAGATACCCACCGCAAGTATGAAGGCTCCGTAGGTCTGAATCTGGTGAAGGACCACCCAGCTCTCTATAGGAGGATAGTCGTAATACCTTCTGGGCATGCCCCATATACCAATTATGAGCTGGGCAAAATAGAGAAGGTTTGAACCCACCATAACTATCCAGAAGGATAGCTTGCCCAGACCCTCGGAATACATCTTACCGGTTACCTTGGGCCACCAGTAGAAGAATCCCGCAAAGGCGGACAGGGTTACAGCCATACCCAGCACGTAGTGGAAGTGCCCTACGACGAAGTAAGAGTCGTGCACCGCCACATCAAATGCGGGTAGTCCCAAGGGAATACCTGTAAGTCCACCTATAAGGAACATGAGTATGGCACCCAGAGCATAGAGCATAGGGGTTTTGTACTGAATCGCAGCCTTATAGAGGGTTGCAACCCAGTTGAATATCTTTATGCCTGTGGGAACAGCTATAAGCAGTGTGGTGTAGGACATAAGTATCTTTACCCAGTCGGGTATTCCTGAGACGAACATGTGGTGAGTCCAGACAAGAAAGCCAACCAGAGCTATAGCCCATATAGCTACAACCATGGACCTGTAACCGAATATGGGCTTCCTTGCCAGAGCGGAGACCACCTCCGATATAACCCCGAATGCGGGAAGGACCATTACGTAAACCGCAGGGTGAGAGTAGAACCAGAAGAGGTTCTGGTATAGGACCGGGTCACCTCCCTTATCGGGCTTGAAGAAGTTAGTCCCCAGATAGGTGTCGAGAAAGAGCATGGTAACCGCACCCGCAACGGAAGGAACACCCAGGAGCTGGATAACGTTCGCAGCCATTATCCCATGAATGAACAGGTTAAGGTTAAAGAATCCCAGCCCGGGCTGTCTCATGGATATTACGGTGGTTATGAAGTTTACTGCACCCGCTATGGAGGCAAAGCCGGTAAGGTGCCATATAAATACAAACAGAGCGGTCTGACCTGCAAATCCCACACCCTCGGTTGAGGAGAGGGGAGGGTATCCGGTCCACATGGTCATTATATGGTTGCCGGGAATAAAGGTAAGCAGAGCTATAACGCTCGCAGCGAAGAACATCCAGTATCCGAGAGCGTTCAGCCTCGGGAATGCAACGTCCCTTGCCCCTATCATAAGGGGGATGAGGAAGTTAGCAAAGGATGCCCATACACCTATGGCCCACCACAGGAGTATTACAGTCCCGTGGACGGTCAGAAACCAGTTGTAGGTCTCGGGCTTGAGATACTGAGCTCCCGGTGTAAACAGTTCCATCCTCATGCCCAGGGCCATAAGCCCTGCGACTATGAAGAAGACGGTAGACGTTACGCCGTACATTATGCCTATCTTCTTGTGGTCCGTGGTGAATATCCACTCCCAGATAGAAGCGGAGAACCACGGCTTGTGCGCAGGCAGAGCTTCTCTCATCTTCCTACCTCCTGAGCCTTATTTTCTGCGAGCTGTGCGTTTTCCAGGCTCGCTACCTCGCCCCTTAGCCACTTATCGAACTCTTCTTTGGGAACAACCTTTAGCTTAGCAAACATCCTTGAGTGCCACTGTCCGCAGTATTCCCTGCAGAACACCCAGTACTCACCGGGCTTGTTAATCTGGAACCACGTATAGGTTGTTCTTCCCGGCACCATGTCTTGGGTTACCCCCGCAGGCTGAACGTAGAAGGAGTGGATAACATCTTGGGAGGTCAGGACAGCTTTTATGGGAACCCCAGCGGGTATGTAAACGTAGTTCTGGAAAACACCATCTACGCCGTAGCACTCCTCGGGCTTACACTTCTTATCCTCCGTATCTTTTATAGCCTGTGCTATGACCATCTTTCCGTTGGGATACTGGAACATCCATCCCCAGGCAAAGGCGGTAACCTTCAGCTCCATAGCGTTTTCCGGAGGCTTCCTCATCTGGGTGAATATGGCAAATCCGTGGGTAGCAAGATAAAGAACTATTATCAAAGGAACTATGGTCCAGAGAGCTTCCAGTCCCCAGTGCCCTTCATGCTCCTGGTCACCGACTTCCCTCTCTCCGGGCTTGAAGCGGTATTTAATCATGAAGTATAAGGAAGGCACCGCAACTACCGCATAGATAATCACCGATATAATCAGCCATATCTTGTAGATAAGGTCCCAGAGGTCGTAGGGTCTCGCGAGAGGCTGGGCCTCCGAAGCGAACAGCGTTGCGGAAATCAGAAGAAGTCCTAAGAAAACCTTCATCCTTGAGCACCTCCTTGAGCCTTATATCTTCAGACCGCCAACAAGGTAAGCGGTGCTTGCAACCAGTAGCCACATAACGTCAACGAAGTGCCAGTATGCACTCGTGGTCCTCATTATGGTCATCTTCTGAGGCGTTATCTTTCCCAGCAGTGTGAAAACAAGAACGTAAGCCTGCATAACGAGACCTACTATTACGTGGGATGTGTGTATACCCGTAAGGGTGTAAAAGCCAGTTCCGTACATGTTGGAGCTTATCGTAAAGCCCTCGTGCCAGAGATGCATCCACTCCATAACGTGAAGAACGGTAAATAGAACCCCGAAGAACATGGTTACCAGCACAAAGAGAACTGTCTTACCAGTTTGCCCATGGTGCATAGCCTGTTCCGCTTTGAATATAGTGAAGCTGGAAGCCCAGAGAATCAGGGTAAGGATTATGGGCATCTTGAGGTTCATCGCTTCGGGAATCCACTGGCTGACCCAGACGTCGGAGTGTATAGCCCTTGCCATCCAGAAGGAAGCGAACACGGTGCCGAAGATTATTATCTCGGATATTATGAACAGGTATATGGCTATGTTTCCGTAACCCTCGTCTTCCCCCTTAGAGAAGAACTCGTTTGCCCACCCCGCCATACCTATTACCGCAAGAACGAGAGCGATTCCCCCCAAGATAAGGGCGAGCATGGGATTTTTCCAGGCAAAGTAGGCTGTTATCGATACCGGCACAAGGAGAATGGCTATCCCTACCGGTAGAGGCCATACGCTTACTTCGTGTTCACCGTGGTGGTGAGCAACCTCATGAGCCATTCCTGAACCTCCTTTCGTATTTGGGTTTTATTTTACACACAAGCAAGCCCCATAACCACATTCTTGGGAAACTTTTCTCATAAGAGTTTCTTAATGTCCCTTTCAATCTCCTTATACTTACCGAGCCTGACCTTAACTATCTTCCCTTCCCTGTCTACGAGAAAGGAAGTTGGAAGACCCTGAACGTTGTATAGGGACGCTATATTTTTATCGTCGTATAGCACCACAAAGGAAAGCTTGTATTCCCCTACGAATTTTTTGACGACATCAATATCCGTATCCGTGCTCACCGCCAGTATCTCAAAGCCTCTATCCTTATATTTTCTGTATACGCTCTCAAACAGGGGCATCTCTTCCTTACAGGGAGGGCACCATGTAGCCCAGAAATTTATCAAGACCACCTTGCCCCTGTAGTCGGAGAGCAATACTTCCCTGCCGTCTATGGTCTTGAGCTTGAACTCCGGTGCGGGCTTCCCTTCTTGAAGGGAAGAAACCACCTGACCTGAGTTAGTAAAGAGCGCCATGTAAAGGAGCAGGGCTACCAGAAGTATACCTAAGCCGTAGGCTATGTTCTTGCTCATACCTTCTTAAACTCCTCGGGAAGGTCTCTGGGAGGGACACCGGTATACTCGGTCTCCTCCGCCTCGTTGAGCCTCTTGGAGAAAGGCCTTTCGGTGGTCAGCTCTTCGTAAACGTGTGCCACAAGTCCCGGAACCCTGCCTATTATAAAGAAGCCCTTTCCAAGCCTCCAGTCAAAGCCCATCTCCGACGCGACCGCAGCGATAGCACCGTCAACGTTTAGGACTATTCTCTTACCTTTTTGCTTAAATATCTCCTCCTCTACCTTCTGGGCAAACTCGCAGTGAGGTCCGTAAAAGCCGTATTCCTTTGCAAGTTCCATGAGCCTTTTAGTTCTGGGGTCAAACTCTTTGTAATACCTGTGCCCGAACCCGGGTATGGGTTTTTTCTGGGAAAGGTATTCGGAAACTATCTCTCCAACGTCCTTGTCGCTTTTTACTCCTTCTTGGATAAACCTCATAGCGTCCTCTAAGGCACCTCCGTGGGCGGAGCCAAAAGCCATTATACCCGCAGCGACACCTACGTTTAGGGAGTTTCCACCGCTGGCAACCGCTCTCGCAGCTATAACTGAAGGAGGTGCTATGCCATGGTCAATGACCGAAACGAACATAGCTTCCATCATCTTCGATTCCGCTTCGGTAGGGAGCTCTCCCTTAAGTATAAGGTAGATAGCCTGTGCAAAGCTCAGGTTTCCCACCAGATCCAGCAGTCTGTATCCCCTTATGTAAGTTTCGTGCTCAACGTGCTGTGTTATAGCTGTCTTCCACTTTTTTTCCGCCATCGGACTACCTCATAAAACGGGGTTTTAAAAATATTACCATACTTGCCTCCAAAATCATCTCGGGGTAAATTTATTTCCGCAATGGGAAGAGTAGCCTCTTTACTGCTGTCTTTGGCGCTCACGCTCTTTGCCCTGCCCAACGTGGAGATTTCCTTCCAGAAGCTCTCTTTCCTGAACCTTCAGGAAGACCTGCAGGAAGCCAAGGAAGAGGGGAAGTTCCTTTTCATAATGTTCCATCAGGAGGGATGTCCCTTCTGTGACAAGATGTATAGGGTTACCTTTCAGGACAAGGAAGTAAAAGAATACTTTACAAAAAATTTCTACATGGTTCTCATAGACATAAAGGGTGCCAATCCGGTAGTTGACTTTAACGGAGAGGAGATGACAGAGAAGGAGTTTGCCCACAAACACAGAGTAAGAGCCACACCCGTGTTTCTCTTCGTTGACCACGAGGGAAAACAGATAGTAAAGATGGTGGGCTATATCCCTCCTCAGGACTGGCTACTCATAGGAAGATACATAGTTGAGGGACACTACAAGAACAAGAGCCTTTATAAGTTCATAAGGGAAGAAAGGAAGAAGTTAAAGGGATGATTCTATTCCTTCTGGGCATTACCGTAGCTGTAAGCTTATGTTTGGCACAGAGTGAGCTTAGCCTTAACTTTTCCAAGGCCGTGGAACTTGCCCTTACTCAGAACAGGGAAATACTGAAGTTAAAAAGAGAAATAGCTTCACTGGAGGACATATACAGGGCTCGGAAGTGGGATAGATTCGCCCCCAAGGTAGAGCTGTTGATAGATAAAGACAGCGTGAATCTCTTTACAAGCATACTGCTTCTTGATTTCGGAAACCGTCTTGCAAGGATACGCTCCGCACGTATAAATACCAGAATTAAAGAGGAACTCCTCAAGGAACTGGAGAGACAGGTAAAGATTCGTATGTTCAGGCTCTTCATGGAGCTGGCCCTTGCGGAAAAGCTGGCGGAGGTAAGAAGGGAGGAGATGGCAGTAGCCTATGTCAGATTTGACAGGGAAAGAGAGAAGCTCGAAAGGGGCCTTTCAGACAGGGTCAAGGTAGCGCAGTGGGAGTCTACCTATACCAGGTTCAGAGCACAGCTCTTTGAAGCTCAGAGAAAATACAACGAGACCCTCCTTGAGATAAAGAGACTTGCGGGCATACCGGTAGAAAAACCTGTTGAGGTTCTATACAGGGACCTTTTGAACTTTGATATACCTCCGGATAAAACCATAGATACTACTTTCTTTTTAAAGAAGATAAACAACAACTATCTCGTAAAGGTAAAGAGTCTGGAGATTTCCTACTTAGAGAGCAAGGCTACCGAACAGAAGAGAATCTTCTACCCAGAGCTTTACGGATACCTGCAGGTGAAGAACTACTACGAAAGTCTCCACAAAACCCGTGGAAGTGCAAACCTGCTTCTTAGGATACCCCTATTTGACGGGAAGACATCCTTCTACAGGGAAAAGAGCTTCCTTGACCTCAAGCGTGCTGTAGAGGTGGAAAGGAAAGACATAATAGAACGGCTTAAAAGTGAGATACTGAAAGCACCCTACGTCTGGGAAGAGCTTATGGCAAGCTACAGGGATGCACTTACCTTTGATAACTGGGCACAGGAAAACCTTGACCTTTCCCGCTCAAACTACGAGTTGGAGCTTGCCTTTGACCTGGGATACGCCATGTCTACAAAGACAGAGGCGGAGAGGAAAGTTATGGAGTCTAAGTTCAATATAATCCTTTACCTGATGAGGCTCTTTGACCTTGTGGGTGAGGACCCCGCAAAGGCTCTGAACGGGAAGTTCCTGTTCCTCGTGGACAAGGTGGGAGAGATATGAAGATTTTAGCGCTCGTGCTCCTGATAGCAAGCCTGTCCTTTGCGGAGGATATAAAGGTGTTTGCCATAGTCAAGGGCAAGGTTTTAAAGCTCCATGTAAAAGAGGGACAAAGGGTAAAAAGAGGACAGCTCCTTATGGAGATAGACCCCTCCCTTTACTTGGCTCAGAAGAAGAGCTTGGAAGGCAAGAAGAAGGAGATAGAAGCCCGCCTGTGGAAGGTAGAGAGAGACTACAACAGACTCAAGGAACTCTTTGAGAGGGACCTCCTGGCGGAGACGAGACTGGAGAATCAAAAGATAAGTTACGATACGCTGAAGGCTCAAATACAGCAGGTTGAGGGTGAGATAGAACGAATAGACACCCTCATATCCTATACGAAGATTACAGCTCCCATAAGCGGTAGGGTAAAAAAGTTGCTCGTCCACGAGGGAAGTTACGTGAACGGAACCTTTATACCTCAGGTTGTTATCCTGCTAAGCAGATAAAACCCCTTAAAAAACTCCCGTATGCCTCCGATATAGATAA
>CAYSNS010000006.1:0-14485 GCA_964432395.1 uncultured Aquifex sp.
AGTTACCCAAAGGTTACCCTGTTATTATAAGTCCTATGGACAGGGAGAGGATATACTTTTTCTTTTTCCTGGCTCTGGTTCTGTTCTTTACCTTTTCCGCTCTTCTTATGCTGATACCTTTTGCGGTTCCTATACTCTGGGCTGTGGTGATAGGCATAGTTCTTTATCCGGTCTACAGGTATATGGAGAGCTTCTTAAGGAGCAGAACGCTCGCTTCGTTACTTATGAGCGGGTTTGTGCTTCTTCTGATGATACTGCCTCTTAGCGTCATCAGTGTAATGGTTCTACAACAGCTTATAGACCTAACGCAGAAGCTCGTAGCATACTTTCAAAGCCATACTTACAAAGAGCTTGTGGAAAGCCTCATAAGGGGTTCGCCCTTCGGGGCTTACTTTGAGAGGCTCGTGCCCTTGGCAGAGTTTTTGCAAAGAGAGGAGTTTAGAAACATAACAGCGGATTCTCTCAACAGGCTCCTCAAATTCCTTGGAGACAAACTCGGTCAGCTGGCTTTCCTTGCAGGAAAGAACCTGTTTTACATATTCGTATTTCTGATAACCTTCTTCTTTATTTTGCGGGATGGTCCGGGCCTGCTGAGGAGAGTCCAGGGGCTTATACCCATGAACGACGAAGATATTGAAGATATATTCCGAACCATATACAGAACTGTATTGGCCGTAGTCTACGGCTCTGTGGGGACCGCTCTGCTTCAGTCGGTGCTCGCTTTCTTCGCATACTCGGTTGTGGGAATAAAGTTCGCTCTCCTGTGGAGTGCGGTTACCTTCTTTGCAGCGTTCATTCCTCCCTTCGGGGCTTCCGCGGTGTGGGTCCCTCTGACGGTTTACAGCTTCCTTGAGCTCGGACTGTGGCAGGCTGTGTTTCTGGGACTGTGGGGAACCTTCGTTATATCTACCATGGATAATTTCGTCCGCCCGTTGATTATAAAGCAGGGTATACAGATACCCTACGTTGTCCTGTTCTTTGCTACCATAGGCGGTCTGCTCAAGTTCGGCTTTATAGGTTTATTTCTGGGCCCTATAATATTTACAACCCTGTTTTCACTGTTTAAGATTTACGAAAAGAGGATTCTGAGGGAAGATACTTGAAGGCTTTATCTCCTATATCCCTGCGGAACTGCATTCCTTCAAAGCGAATTTTGGATACCGCCTCGTAAGCTTTGTCCTTGGCTTCCCCGAGAGTGTTCCCGTAGGCACATACGTTGAGGACCCTCCCCCCGTTGGTAACTACCTTCCCGTCCTTAAGGGCTGTCCCTGCATGGAAGATTATGACGTTCTCAAGCTTCTGAGCCTCTTCCAGACCGTATATGACCTTACCCTTTTCCGGAGCTTGGGGATAACCTTTAGATGCTATCACAACGTCAAGGCTCCAGCGCTCGTCCTCCTCAAGGTTAATGCCCTTGCCTTCGTAGAACTCTATAAGACTTTTCAGAAAGTCACCCTTGACCCTCATGAGTATGGGCTGGGCTTCCGGGTCTCCGAGACGGACGTTAAATTCAAGAACCTTTGGCCCTTCGGAGGTAATCATAAGACCCGCATACAGGAATCCCCTGAAGAATATGCCTTCACTCTTAAGACCTTTAAGAGTTCTTTCTATAATCTCTTCCTTTATTCTGCTCTCTACCTGCGGTGTTATAACCGGTGTGGGTGAATAGGCTCCCATGCCTCCTGTGTTGGGGCCTTTGTCTCCATCAAGAAGCCTTTTGTGGTCCTGTGACGTTGGAAGGGGGACGTAACTATCTCCGTTAACCATAACTATGTAGGATGCCTCCTCACCCTCAAGGAACTCCTCTATAACGACCTTCTTTCCCGCTTTCCCCAACTTCCCTTTCTTCATAAAGCTGTCCAGCGTCTCTATTGCCTGTTCCTGAGAAAAGCAAACTACCGCACCCTTACCCGCAGCGAGCCCATCCGCCTTGACCACTACGGGAGCTCCCACATCCTTTACATACCTAACAGCCTTGTCAAAGTCGTCAAAGGTTTCGTATTGAGCTGTGGGTATTTCGTATTTTTCCATGAATCTCTTGGCAAAGGCTTTACTACCTTCAAGGAGTGAAGCCTCTTTTGAAGGTCCGAAGATTCTTAGACCTCCGCTTTCAAACTCGTCTACTATCCCCTCTACTAAGGGCGCTTCCGGGCCGACAACGGTAAAGTCTATTCCCTCTCTCAGGGCAAACTCCGCAAGAGCCTTTATATCTGTGGGAGCTATATCCACCTTCTTTGCTATCTGCCAGATTCCCGCATTACCCTTGGCGCAGTATAGCTCCTTAACCAGAGGGCTTTGCTTGAGCTTCCACACAAGGGCGTGCTCTCTTCCTCCGTTTCCTACAACGAGAACTTTCACGGAGAAGTATTATAATGGAACATTGAAAACTCATAGGGTTCAAGATTGAGAAATGCTCCTCGGTTTCTTAGCGTGGAAGATAACCCGCTTAGTTTATATAACCGCATTCGTTCTTGCCTTTGTCCTCTTCATGCTTCAGATATTCAGGCTGGGTTTTGTTCTTTTCGGGCTACCCTTTTTAAGCACTATCCTGTTCTTCATTGTGTGGTTTGTCTACTATACCCTGTTCTTCATAACCGACGGGGTCATAGTAGCTACCGCACTGACAGCCTACGAGCTAAAGGAGAAGAAACTCCTCCACGTCCTTTATTCCTTCCACATATCTCCCTTAAAGCTCTTGGGCTTCTTTGCGGTTCCCGTGTTGGTCTTCTTTCTACTTTCCGCTGTGCTGTCTCCCTTTGTCTTTGAGGAGCAGGTTTCCTTCGCAAGGAGAGGCCTCTTTATCCAGTATAAGGACAGGATATTTGAGAACATACCCGAGAGGACCTTCTTTTCATCCCGCGGAGTGGTCGTGTATGTTGAAAAGAAGAAGGGAGCGGAGCTCGAGAATATATTCCTGAGGTATAAAAGCACCTACATAATAGCCAGGGAAGCGGTATACAAAGGCGAAGGCAGATTCCTGTTTAAGGAGGGCTCACTTCTTACTAAGGAAAAGGATAAGTATTTCCTTATGGAGTTTGAAGAGTATTGGCTCGACACAGAGGAGTTCCTTTCTACCAGGATAAGGGAAGATAAAGCCCGTGAGGGGAGGATACTTAACGCGGTTAATACCGCTACCATCGTGCCCCTGTTCCTTTTCTCTTTCTTCGGGGCACTGAGGCTTTGCAGAACCCACACTCAGGTTTACTACCTTATCGGGGCGGGTATACTGGTTCACCAGCTTATACTCTTTGCTATCAAGGTCAGCCTTTGAGCGTTTTTATCTCCCTTCCGAGCTTCTCCTGAACAGACTCTACCTTGCTCTTGAGTCTTCCGCCTTTACCTTCCCTGTAATCTATCTTCATGGTTATGGATACCCTGGAGCAGTCCCTTTTGAGCTCCTCAAAGCCCTTTTTCAGAACGCTCATAACCTCTTCCCAGTCCTCGCCTTCTACTATGGTGCCCATAGGTGTGAGGACGTAAGGCAGACCCGATTTATCCACTACATCCACTACCCTTGCTACATACCCACTCACGCTTTCTCCCTTACCCAGAGGGGTCATACTCACGAACACCAAGAAGCTCATGCCTTAGAATTATAGCAGAACTTTTCTACCTCTTCCTGACTCATAGGTTTCGAAAGGAGAAAGCCCTGAACGAAATTACATCCCAAAAGCTTGAGTAGCCTGAGCTGTTCCTGAGTTTCAACGCCTTCCGCTATAGTCTTTATGGATAGCCTACGTGCGAGCTCTACTATGGTCTCAACCACCGCAAGGGACTTATCGCTTTCGACCATGCGGTGAACAAAGCCCATATCTATCTTAATTATGTCAACGGGAAGAGACTCCAAATAGGCTAAGGAAGAGTATCCGGTCCCAAAGTCATCTATGGCTACCTTCACTCCATGTTTCTTTACTTCTGTAAGGAATTCCAAGGCATACTGCGGGTCTTCCACAAACAGCCGTTCCGTTATCTCCAGTATCATACGCTCCTTAACATCCTTGGACACCTCTATTACCTTGCTAACGAACTTTTCGTCTTTAAAACTTTTGGGAGAAACGTTGAAGGCTACTATAAGGTTGTCTTTAAGCTTTAAGATGAAGCTTCGGAGCTTCTCAAGGAGTATGTCCTCCACGTTCCGTATCAGGCCTGTCTTTTCTAAAAGCTCTATGAAATCCTTGGGAGTGAGTATTTTCCCTTCTTCATCTTTTAGCCTCATAAGGGATTCAAATCCCACAATGTCCAAGGTAGGTAGCCTATAGATAGGCTGGAAAAAGAGAAGGAATCTATCTTCTTCTATAGCTCTTTCAAGGTAGCTCTTCATACGGAAGTGTTCTTCCACCATAAGGGTAATTTCCTTACTGAAAAATCGGTATGTGTTCTCGCCCTCTCTCTTTGCAAAGGCAAGAGCGGTAGAAGCCTTATCCAAAAGTTCCTGAGCTGTGGTGGCATCTTGAGGATATATTGATGCTCCCACATTCACACTGAGCTTTACAGGCTTTCCATTCACATTGATAGGTTCTGAGAATAAAGCAAACAGCTTCTGAATTACAGCGGTTATATCCTTTTTGGATACATCTTTTGCCAAGACTCCGAACTCGTCCCCTCCAGTTCTACCTACTATGTCCCTTTCAAAAAGACTTTTCTTTAGTAGTAAACCTACCTTTCTCAGTATACGGTTCCCTATGTCACTCCCATAAATCTCGTTTATACCCGAGAAGTCCCTGATGTCTATCAGGAAAAGGATGTGCTCACGCTTACTCTCTTTCTTCAGCGCACGGCTGACATCCTCTAAAAAGCGATTCCTGTTGGGGAAACCCGTGATGGGGTCCGTATACTTGAGCTTTAGAATCTGCTCCTCAAGATACTTTTCCGAGGTGATATCTTTGCCAAAGGCTACGAACATGACCCTGTTATCTCCTATCATGACGGGTGTTATGGTCTGGTCAAGGTAAAATAGAGAGCCATCTTTCTTCTTGTTAACGAAGATTGCCTGGAACGGCTTCCCTGACTTTATTGTTTCCCACAGTTTCTTGTAAAAGCTCTTAGGATGGTAGCCGGACTTGAACACCCTCGGGGTCTTTCCCACGAGCTCTTCCCGTGTGTATCCCGATATTTCCTCGACCGCTTTATTGGAAAAAACTATGTAACCCTCCGCGTCCGTTATCATCACCCATTCGTGTCCCAACTCTATAGCGGTGTTTATTAGCTTTGAAAACTTCTCCCTATCTATTCGCTCAAGGGCAAAGGATACATCCCGTTGAATTTCTCTCAACAGTTCTATCTCGTCCTCCGCGAACATGTTGGGATAAGAGCTGTATATGCTCAGCACCGCAATAGTCTTTCCCTCTACCTGGAAGGGTATCATGCAGGAAGACAAGAAATTTCTGCGTAGCATTTCTTCTTTCCAAGGTTCTACAGAAGGTTCCGTCCTCGTGTCTGGGTTGATTACTATCTTGCCTTTTCTCAAGGCTGTCCATATAGAGTTCTGCTCCTGGGAAGCTTTTTGGTCAATAGAAATTTTAACTGTGTGGATGTAGTCAGCGCCCTCACCGCAGGCCTTTATAGGTTCGACGTGACCGGTGTCTTTGTCAACAACACCTACCCAGGCCATCCTAAAACCCGCTCTCCTTATCAGGAGGTCGCAAATGCTTTCTAAAAGCTCCCTCTCGTCGTATAGGGTAACCATTAGATGGTTTATGTCTTTCAGGATATGAAACATACGCTGGTAACGCTTTTGCTTGGTTATATCTATAAACACTACAAACCCTGCGGGTTTACCTTTCCACTGAATAGTTCGCGTAAATATGTAGACTACTCTGACCCTACCGTTCTTATCCAGTATGGGAAGCTCCGTGTATACCCTGTCAAACTGCTCTCCTTGCAGACGTCTGCGGACTACTTCCCTTATGGAGTCCCTGTGCTCTGGTGGCACAAGCTCCCAGACACTCTTTTGGTATAGCTCTTCCTTTGTATAGCCAAAAACGTTGTAGGCCACGTCGTTGGCGTAAACTACCCTATCCTGATATACTAAGACGCCTACCGAGGGAGCCTCGTCAATTGCTCTGAAAATCTCGTAATACTCTTCCTGCTGGGATATATCTTCCCAGACCCCCATCAGAGCTATAGAACCGTCCGCACGGGAATCAACTACCACCTGTGTCTCTAACAGAAACACGTAGGAGCCGTCCTTCTTCCTGAACCTGTAAGTTCTGCCTACGAACTCCTTCCCCTCCAGAAGCTCCCTGCAGTCCCGCAAGACCTTTTCCTTATCCTCCGGATGTATGTTCTCATACCACCAGCGGGGGTTATCGTTTATCTCTTCCCTGCTCCAGCCTGTTATCCTTTGGACCCAGTCGTTGAGAAAGTTAATCTCTTCCACGGAGAACCATTCATCTTTGACCTTAGCTTTGGCTTCGTATATAACACCGGGAATGAGATTTAAGATACCTTTATCCATTTCTCCCTATTAAAGGGATAAATCGTTGAGAAGCTCAGGACTTTTAATGTAAAATTCCTCCCATGAAGGGAAGGGCAGGGGTATTACTACTTCTGGTGTTTGTCCTGGGAAGCTTTGCTTTCCACTCGGAGGAGCTCGAAAGGGGAGACATAACGGGAGCGATAAATAGGTTCTTGGAGGGAAAGGCTAACGAATACGACCTTTACTTGATAAAGAGCATAGCGGAGGGTATCGAGAGCAAACCTCCTAAGTTCGTTCGCTTCTTTTCAAAGGGCCTCCTTGCTGAAAAGCGGGGGAAGTTTGAGGAAGCTCTGAGGAACTACCTTAAGTCCATAGAGCTAAAGCCCGACTACAACCCATCATACTTTAGGTTCAACGACCTGATAAGAAAGGTAGAAAACCCCGAAAGCTTCAGACAGAAGATTACAGAGATTGTAAGGAGTAGGTTTTCTACACCTCCATCGGTGATAATTGAGAACCCGGAGGGTAAATACGTCTTCCTCGTAGAGAAGATGTCTCAATACATGCTCGTTTACAAAGGCAAAAAGCTGGAGGGGCTTTATCCGGTCACCACGGGCAAGGACTGGGAAGATAAATGGGTAGAAGGTGACAGAAGAACCCCAGAGGGCATATACCACTTTACACACTTCATCCCGCCAGAGACCCTACCCAAGATGTACGGAGGGATAGCGGTTGCTCTTAATTATCCTAACCCTGTAGATAGGCTTCTCGGTAAGGGTGGAAGCGGTATATGGCTACACGGAAGCGACGAGAGCAACAGAAACAAAATTCCATTCAGCACAAGGGGGTGCGTTGTAGCGGGCAATCCTGATCTAAGGAATATAGTCAAGATGATAAGGCCCAACAACACCCTCATAGCAATATACAAGGAGATTCCCAACAAGATAAAGCTGGACGATGTTCTCAGTTTCCTAAGAGAGTGGGAAAGAAGCTGGGAAAGCAAGGACTACGAAAGATACATATCTATGTATTCGCAGAACTTTACATGGGAAAGGGGGGGTATAAGTCAGTGGAGAACCTATAAGAGGAGAGTCATTCTTAACAAGAAGGAGATAAAGGTAAATATAAAGGACCTGACCCTGTTGGCGTTCAGGAGAGGAATCTCAGATAGAGTGGAGTATTACGTTGCGGAGTTCTTTCAGGAGTATTCCTCAGATAGCTACTCCGATAAGGGTATAAAGAGGCTATATATAATAAAGGAAGGAGATAAGCTCAAGATTTTGAGGGAAGAGTTTCAAAGGGAGGGTTAAAGCATGGCGGTAACCGCTCCGCTCTCACTGTTGATACTGGGGCTGGCTTTCTCCTTTGCGGTGTGTCCTGTAGACCGTCCTCTGTCTGTTGAGATAGAGGCAAAGACAACCGATAAGGTGGGCAAGCTCTACAGAAGGGCGGACGTCCTGATATTTATCCCAATACGCAGACAGGAGATAGTTAGTGTAAAAGTTCCGCTTGATGTCAAGTTTTCCATACAAAAACTGGGCAAGAACAGATTTGGTATATCTATGCGTTTGAGAAACATGTCCGCTGAAGAGGTTGATGGTGCAAGAGTTGAGCAGGAGGTGGAAGGGAGAGAGTTCTCCATAGGAGACATGAAAGCTAAAAGGATAATATCCAAGAGTCCTTACATATTTGAGTTTCTGAATCTGTACCCTACAGACATAAGGGATAACACTGTGATTATAAACCTACCTTCCATAAGACCTTCGGAGGAACTTGAGCTGAACTACACTATGGAAACGAAAAGTAGGCCTGCTGAACCGAGGGTTACTATACCGAAAAGAAAGGAGAGGAGAGAAAGGGAAGCTTATGTGCTCGTGGGCAAATACTCTCTCATGTTTGACTACGGAAAGGTATCAACACAGGACATAAATCTGGAAAACGTGTCTCAGGTAATAGAGGGACTGAAAGATATCAACATAAAACCGGTAGTGAGAATAGTTGGGGTTGCGGATGGAAAGAGCTCCTCGGAGGAAAGGAACAGCAGGGTAGCCAAGGAGAGGGCTATGTTCGTTGCCAAAAAGATATTCGGACAGGAGCTCGCCTGTTACCTTGATTCCTTACTTGCCTCCTCCGAGTAGGTCCTGACCACTATACCTTCCCTTTTCAGAAAGTCTTTTAGCTCCGGAATGCTCAGCTCCCTGAAGTGAAACAAAGACGCTGCGAGTGCTGCGTCAACGTTTGCTCTCTTGAAGACCTCCAAGAAGTGTTCCTTCTTCCCTGCTCCACCGCTTGCTATGACAGGTATGTTTACAGCTTCCGATACAGCCTTGCATAGCTCTACATCGTAACCTTCCTTGGAGCCGTCCCGGTCCATGGATGTGAGCAGTATCTCTCCCGCACCGAGTGACTCCACCCTTTTTGCCCACTCTACCGCATCAAGCCCCGTGGGTGTCCTTCCGCCGTGAATGTAGACCTCCCAGCTGTTTCCTCTTCTCTTGGCATCTATTGCTACCACTATACACTGGGAGCCGAAGAGCTTTGCACCTTCGTAAACTATCTGCGGGTTTTTCACCGCGGAGGTGTTAACCGATACCTTGTCCGCACCCACCTCTAGAAGCCTTCTCATGTCCTCTACCTTCCTGATACCCCCGCCTACCGTAAAAGGCATGAACACGGTCTCCGCTACCCTCCTGACGACCTCAATCATTATGTTTCTGTCCTCCGCGGACGCGGTTATATCAAGGAATACAAGCTCATCCGCACCTTCCTGTTCGTATCTCTTGGCGACCTCTACGGGGTCTCCCGCATCTCTGAGGTTGAGAAACTTTACACCTTTGACAACCCTTCCTTTATCCACATCCAGACAGGGTATTATCCTTTTGGCGAGCATTACGAGCTTTAGATTTTATGACATAGATGGGTAGAAAGCAATCTCGGAAAAACTATATAGAAATCACAAAAAGCAGGAGGTATAAGATGGCTCAGAAGGTTGCTCAGGATGTTATAAAGGAAAAGCTCATCCTTGATGCCAATACGGGAAATCCCGTTAAGGAAATAGAGATAGAAGACAGCCTTATAAGGGTTACTAAGGACAACGGGGAGACGGTAGAGATACCTACCAACACGGTCAGAGGCAAGTATATACTTATGAGGCTGGAAGCGGGTCTGAGTGAAATAACCGAACCTATCTATATATAATTCTTAGTCGGTGATTGATGTAAACCTTGTAAGGGAAGCTGTAAAGCACAGAAAAGCCCGCTCCGAGAACTTCTTGGGGTTTGAGTATCTGAGATTCTCGGATGATTACAAAGACATACCGAGGGGAACTGCACTCTTCCAGGACACCGTTATATACGGATACCCGCATATAGGCAGAATCTTCTTGCTCGAAAAGGGACTTAGAGAGCACTTCGGTAACCCCTTCTGGGTGGAAGAAAAAGTCGATGGATACAACGTGCGTATATTCAAGTTGGATGAAAGGGTAGTAGCGCTCTCAAGAGGTGGTTATATATGTCCCTTCACCACCGATAGACTTGGAGATTTCATAAACTTGGAGTTCTTTGAAGAAAACCCGGACCTTGTTCTGTGTGCGGAGGTAGCAGGTCCCGAAAATCCGTATATAGAGGAAAGTCCACCCTACGTAGAGGAAGATGTTAAGTTTTTTGTGTTTGATATTATGCCCAAAGGCAAGGAGGGCTTCCTTACACAGAGCGAAAAGCTCAAGCTTATAGAGAACTATGAGCTACCTTCGGTAAAGGTGTTGGGCAGATTCACTGTGGATAGAGTGAGCGAGCTAAAGGAAATTCTTCTTAAGTTCAACGAAGAAGGCAGGGAAGGAGTGGTGTTCAAAGAGGACTCTCCCCAGAGCAAGAGAGCCAAGTATATAACCAGCTCCGCAAACCTGAATGACATAAAGGTCACAACTAAGAACATGCTTCAGCTTCCTCCCGAGTATTACACGAATAGAATCCTCAGACTCGTCCTTTTTATGGAAGAAGAGGGTATAGAAAGGACCGAGCATTTATATGAAGAGTTGGGTAGAGCCTTTGTAGATGGGCTCTTTGAAGCCATAGAGCAGTTTAAAAAGGAGCACAGGGTTTACAGGACCTTCAGATGCAGGTTCAGAAGCAGGGATATGGCTCTGGCACAGATGGAACTTATGCGAAGAAGCTCAAAACACATACAGGTGCTCCAAAAAGGCCTTACAAAAGAAGGGGATTACTGGATTCTCAGTTTTGATAAGGTGTTTTTAAACATGACGGGGCTCTTAGGACATCTACTTGGCGGTGGTATTGTGTTTGATTAGGCTTTCCAGGATTCCCCTGAAGTTTTTGGGATTAACCAGTTTTATACCAACCTTGTCTGCCCACTTACGAAGTCCCTCGTCCGAGGTGACTATAGTCCCGTCAAGCTCGTAAGCAAGCAAGAGCACATCCACGTCCTCCCTGCTGTCTATTATTCCCTGTCTGAGAGCCTCCCTGTACTTTTCCCTGAGCCTGGTGATAACCCTGCCTACGTTATCCTGAGCCAGTTTTCCCGCCTCCTTTGCATGCTCTTCCGCAATCCTTAGACCTTTATTTATCCTGTGCCTTATTTCATCTATAAGCTCGTAGAGCACCTCGCTCGGTATCATTATGGAGTGTTTGCGAGGAGACCTAATCCTCACTATCATCTCAAACTCCGAAGCTAAGGCTCCCAGCTCTACCATCTTGAGCATCTCATCGTAAACCGAGGAAGGCATGTAGAAGTTAGCTCCTGAGTGTATGGCAAGATGAACGAAGTTCTCTATAGCGCCCAGCTGGTCCTTTTCACCGAAGGTAGTGTATACATCAGGATTGGTAAAGATGCTTGTATCCAACACGAAGTTTTCCATAAAACTTTATTTTACTTCCATAAAACATTTCTAATTGACCTTGCGAGAACTTATGTCAAAATTGACACCATGGGGGGAATACTTATAGTAGAAGACGATTTAAGCTTGAGGAGTCTTATCGAGAGGAAACTTAGGAAGAAAGGATTCAGGGTAGATTCTACCGATAGCGGTTCTGAGGCCTGCGAGCTTATAGCAAAGCGAAACTACGAAGTTGTCCTCTTGGATATACGGCTGGGCGATATGAACGGGCTGGACCTGCTCAGGGAGACCTCGGGGAAAACGAACGCCAAGTTCATAGTGATAACCGGGTATGGAGATGTAAACACAGCGGTAGAAGCCATGAAGGCAGGAGCTTCGGACTTTATCCAGAAACCCTTTAGCTTTGACATACTGGAGGTCAGCATAGACAAGGCCATAAAGGAAAAGAGGCTTGAGGAAGAGAACAGAACCTTGAAGAGCTTCCTATTTGACAGGGACGACGAGATAACCTTTGAAACGAGAAGTCCAAAATTCAAAAAGGTCTTAGAACTTGTGGAGAGCGCGTCTATGAGCGACATAAACGTTCTTTTGAGGGGAGAGACAGGGACGGGTAAAGAGGTCATAGCACGAAGTATACACAGGCTTTCCTCACGTAAGGATAAGCCTTTTATAGTTGTAGACTGTAGCTCCATACCAGAACACTTGTTTGAGAGCGAGCTCTTCGGGCATGAGAGGGGAGCCTATACAGGGGCTACTCAGAGAAAGCTGGGCCTTGTAGAGCTTGCGGACGGAGGGACTCTCTTCTTAGACGAGATAGGAGAGATACCAATGCAGATGCAGGCAAAACTGCTCAGGTTCGTGGAAACGAGAAGTTTTCGCAGGGTGGGAGGTTTGAGGGAGATAAGGGTCAATGTGAGGTTCATATCCGCTACCAACAGGGACCTCAATGCGATGGTGAGAAGGGGAGAGTTCAGGAGCGACCTCCTTTACAGGATAAACACAATGGAGATAGAGATACCTCCCCTCCGAGAAAGGAAGGAAGATATACCCCTCCTCGTAGAGCTATTCCTGAAGAAGTTTAAAAAGAAAATCAGGCCTCAAACCCTTAGAACGCTCGTGGAATACCCGTGGCCCGGCAACATACGGGAGCTGAGAAACATAGTAGAGAGGGCATCTCTCCTATCCAGGGGCGAGTATATAGACGATAACCTCTGTCTACCCAAATCTCAGGGAAACGACACCTGTCTTGAGAGTTTGTTCTCCTCGTATCCCTCCCTGAAAGAGCTGGAACTACTCTACATAGATTTCCTATATAAGGAGCTTCGCAGTGTGGATGAGATAGCAAGGACCTTGGGGTGTAGTCGCAGAACCGTGTTCAGAAAGCTAAAGGAACTACGAAAGAGGAATGCGGACCCTGAAGATACTTCCCTTACCGGGAGAACTATCCACATCAATTGAACCCCTATACTCACGGACGATGCTATCCACTATAGCCAGTCCCAGACCCGCACCCTCCTTTTTGTGTTTTCCCTGATAGAAGGGTATGAAAATCCTGCTAAGTTCGTCAGGTTCAAGCCCAGGACCCATGTCCTCTACCTCAAGAACCCATTGTCCATTATCTACATAGGAACGGACAAAAACACTCTCCCCTTCTGGAGAGGCCTGAACTGCGTTTATGATAAGGTTAAGTATAAGGTGCCTTATATCCGTCTCGTTACCCAGTATATGTGCTTTGTCTCTTAGTTCCAGCTCTATATAAACGCCTTTCTCTTTGGCATACACCTTGAGCAGGTCTACCGAGTCCTTAACCGCCTTATTCAGGTCCACAAAGTCCTTAATGGAGTTTCTCTTTACCAGAAATAGGAGCTTGTCCACATAGTCCTTACAAGTGTTCACCGCATTCCTTATAAGTTCAAACTCTTCCGCAGTTCCCAGTTTCTCCTCAAGCTCCTCAAGCGCTAAGAGTATGGTGTTTAGTGGTGTGTTAATCTGATGAGCTATACCCATGGCAAGGAATCCTACGGAACTGAGCTTTTGTGAAAGGCTAAAGAGATAATACTTTTCCTTGTCACTCTTTATGTCCCTTATTATCTGAACTATCTTCTCCCCGTTCTCTATGGGAAAGGCACATATCTCTACGGGAACCTCTTTGTTATCGTGGGTATAGTGAGTGTGAACAACGTTGACTGACCTACCAGTTTTTTCTATCTCCCTGATGGGGCACGGGTGGCACTCTCCCTCGCAGGGTTTATCTTGATGGTGAGAGACAACGTAACAGAAGTTTCCTATTACTTCCTTGGGTGAATCATAACCAAGGTCACGAACATACTTAGGGTTTGCGTAAACTATCCTGAAGTTTCTATCTATGACCACTACTTCTTCATCGAACTGGTCAAAGACTGAAAAATCCATCGTTAATAATTTAGGATGAATTTTACAAGAAAGGTAAGGTAGTGAGAGGCAGGATTCAGGCTTTCTATGTCATACCTTCCAGAAGGCTCAAAATGCCCTTGTAGTCTCTCTTCTCTGCCAACATCTCAATCCCTGTCAGCAGTTCTCTATCCGCCTTGCAATATCACTCAGAGCTTGTGCACCGATTAAACTCCCCATCCTTGAGATTGTTCAAGTTTATGTCTCTGTAGTTTTCGTAGAACTTCCTTTCTATCCTGAGGTAAAGCTCTCTATTACCCGCCATGCGGGTCAGTCCAGACTCCCAATCTATATGGTTGAAACTCGGCAGTTTTATCTCCTCTGGCTCTGTGGGAGTTTGGGTAACCTCTGACTTGGGGTATATATATTTGAGGAGGGTTCTCAGCAGTTTCTCCGCCTCAATGGGCTTTGTCAGATGGTCATTCATCCCCGTCTCTTTGGTCTTCTGAATTTCTTCTCTCATGGCGTTGGCGGTGAGGGCTACTATGGGAACTTCTCTGTCCCTTTCCCTTATCCGCCTTGTTGCTTCATACCCGTCCATCTGGGGTATATGTATGTCCATTAATATCAGGTCGTAGTTCCTTTTATCTGAGTTGAATTTCTCAACCGCTTCCTTGGATTACCTATTGATTCAACTGGTTGTCCTCAACGAGGAGTATTCTGCTCCCCTTCAGGGTTGATACGTCTGTTTGCTCTTTTTGTTTGCTTTGTCCAATAAAGCAATCAGTTCGAGGATGTCAACTTTTTTAATAAGAAGACCCCTCCTCTCGGAGGGAATAAAATTG
>CAYSNS010000007.1:0-13368 GCA_964432395.1 uncultured Aquifex sp.
ATAAAAGGACGCGCTCTTTATCTTGCCCTTTATCATGGCAAGCTTTTCGTAGTATTCGGAGGCGCGAAGCAATGCGTTGTCCAGCTCTCCCGTTTCCTCACCCACCGCTACCAGGTTTATCACAAGCTCGGGGTATATGTTGGGATGCTTTTTCATCGCTTCCGACATAGACATGCCTTCGCTTACATCCTTTGCCACTTCCGTGGTTGCCTGAGCCAGTTTCTTGTTGGGCATTTGGTCCGCTACTATCTCGAGGGCGTCTATTATTCCCACGCCCGCATTTACCATGGCACCCAACTGTCTACAGAATAGGGATATGTCCCTGTCGCTTACACCTCCAAAGAGGGGAAATCCTCTTCCTCCCGATGCTTTCTCTTTTTCCTCTTTCCGGGGCTCTTGAGATAACTCATCCGCATTTACGAGGCTCAGGCCTCTGCTGGTAACTTTCTGCACGAGTTCTGTAAAGTCAGAGGCTTCCACAACCTCTTCTACAAGGCTTCCTTCCTCCGTGTAAGCCTTTATTTTGTATCTTGGCATCTTCAGGACCTCTTAGCCACTCCCAGCATCCTTTCCAGCTCTTTTATATCAGGTGATGCTCTTAGAGCCTCATCGAGGGTTATCTGTCCCGTCTTGTATAGCTTGTAAAGGCTCTGGTTCATAGTTTGCATCCCGCTCTCGAGCTGTCCGCTTTGCATCAGGGAGTAGACCTGCTGAAGCTTGTTTTCCCGTATAAGGTTCCTTATTCCTGTATTAGGTATTAGAAGTTCGTATGCCAGAACCCTGCCTCCTCCCACCTTAGGGAGAAGCCTCTGAGATATAACCCCCTGCAGGGCCATGGACAGCTGAACCCTTACCTGTTCCTGTTGTTCCGCAGGGAATACGTCCACTATTCTCGTTATGGTTGATATGGCGGTGTTCGTGTGAAGCGTTCCAAAGACCAGGTGTCCCGTTTCCGCAGCCCTGAGAGCTACCTCTATGGTTTCCCTGTCCCTCATCTCACCTACCAGTATTACGTCAGGGTCTTCCCTCAAAGCTGCCCTGAGCGCATCCGCAAACGAATATACATCTTGGTCTATCTCTCTCTGGTTTACTATACTCTTCCTGTGATGAAATATATACTCAACTGGGTCTTCCACAGTTATTATGTGGTAGGGAAAATTCTCATTTATGTAGTTTATCATCGCAGCTAAGGTGGTGGACTTACCCGAGCCGGTGGGTCCGGTTACCAGAACGAGGCCCATCTTTTTGTGGCAGAGGTCAAGAACGTTTTCGCTCAAACCCAGTTCCGCAACCGTCCTTATCTTGTAAGGTAGCCTTCTAAAAGCAGCAGCTACCGAGCCCCTCTGAAAGAAAACGTTGGCCCTGAACCTTCCCACGTCCCTTATACCGAAAGAGAAATCTACCTGGCCCCTCTCCTCAAGGATTTTCCTGTGTTTCTCGGACATGACAGAGTAAGCGAGTCTCTGAGTAACATCAGGAGTCAAGGTAGGAAACTCATTCATAAACGTTATGTTTCCGTCCACCCTTATGGCAGGTTTTGCTCCGGAAGTTATGTGTATATCGCTGGCGTTCTTCCTTACCGCTATCTGTATTATGTCTATAAGCCTTACCTCTCGTGGTCCCGCTTGAGCTTCCAAAGAACCCCTCCTCTTAATTGTTACCTATTGTTCATTATAGTTTACCAAAGAGTGGGCGAGGGAAAGTAAAGTATTTATGGCATAGTTCTTGCAAAACATAAGAGTGGAGGCTGAGAATGAAGATAGTAATAGTGGGTAACGGTATAGCGGGAACCGCGCTGGTTGAGGAAATCCTACAACGTGCAAATGGTCAGGACGTCCGAATACAGGTCTTCGGTGACGAAAGATACATAGGTTACAACAGGATTCTTATAACCGATGTGCTGGCGGGCAGAAAGCTCATGAGCGATATCTACATAAAGCGCTGGCAGTGGTATGAGGAAAAGGGGGTAAGACTTGAAATAGGTAAGAGAGTTGACAGACTCTTTCCCAAGAAGAAGCTCCTCGTTACCGAGGACGGAGACCTCTTTAGCTACGACAAGGTAGTGATAGCAACCGGAAGTAAGCCTTTCATCCCGCCCTCAATAAAGGGGACCAATAAAAAGGGTGTGTTTACATACAGGACCGCGGACGACGTGTTCAGGATACTTGACCTGGCCCGTGTCTCTCAGAGGGCAGTTGTCATAGGAGGAGGACTCCTCGGTCTTGAGGTGGCAAAGGCGCTCAAAGATATAGGCCTGGAGGTGTATCTCGTTCACATATTCGACACTTTAATGGAGCAACAGCTGGACAAGACCGCTTCTGAACTTCTTAAGAAAGACCTGGAGGCTATGGGTATAAAGGTTCTACTTGAGAAGGATACAAGGGAGATACTGGGAGACAAGAAGGCGGAGGGTGTGAGGTTTGCGGATGGAGAGGAGCTCCCCGCGGACTTTGTGGTAATAGCCACAGGCATAAGGCCCAATACGGACGTGGGTAAAAAGTCCGGGCTCAAGGTTAACAAGGGCATAGTTGTGGACGACTACATGGAAACCTCCGCAAGCGATATATATGCTGTGGGAGAGTGTGTAGAACACAGAGGAAAGACCTTTGGGCTTGTGGCTCCCATAATGGAACAGGTAAAGGTGTGTGCCCACAACCTTGTTCATGGTAACGAAAAGAAGTACGAAGGCTCCGTAACTTACGCTATGCTCAAGGTCGCAGGTATAAATCTCTTCTCCGCAGGAGAGTTTAGGGAGAAGGAAGGTGACGAGGTTATATCCTTCCTTGACAAGGGTAAGTCCCTATACCGCAAGGCGGTGGTTAGGAACAACAAAATTGTAGGAACAATATTGTATGGAGATATAAAGGGCAACAACTACCTGCTTGACCTCATAAGGGAAGGCAAAGACATTTCCGATGAAAGGCCGTTCTTTTTGATAAAGCACATAATACCCAAGGATGTAACCGAGGCACAGGAGCTTAAGGACACAGACATAGTGTGCAACTGTAACGCGGTAACCAAGGGAGAAATAGTGAAGGCCATTCTGGAGAAAGGCGCCAAGACACTGGAAGACATACAGAGCCTGACGAAAGCTTCTACATCCTGCGGTAGCTGTGCGGAGCTTGTGGAACAGATTCTCAAACAGTATGTAAAGGAAAGACCCGTAAGGGTAAACAAGATAGAGGTAATTAAGAAGGAGCTTCATCCCTTTGACCCAGAGTTCAGAGAGCGTATGGAGAGGTATTTTGAGGACGGGAACTGGGAAAACGTTCCCGAAGACGATAGGGACGTTCGCTTTAAGTGGTTTGGAATATTCTACAGGAAGGCTACACCCGGCTACTGGATGATAAGGATAAGGGTTCCTAACGGAAAGCTAACCTACGAACAGGCGAAGGTGGTAGCTCATCTGTCGGAAAAGTTCTGCAGGGGAGAGGTGGAGATAACGTCACGCCAACAACTTCAGGTAAGGTGGGTGGAGCTCAAAAATATACCCGAGATACTGGAAGCTCTGGGAAGTGTAGGACTATCCACCCTACAAACGGGTATGGACAACATAAGGAACGTAACGGGAGACCCCCTCACGGGCTTGGCGGAGGACTCACTTATAGATACCCTGAAGATAACCAAGGACATAACAACTGTCTTCTTAGGGAAAAAGAAGTATGCGGACCTGCCAAGGAAGTTCAACGTAGCGGTCCTCGGCTCTCAGACCGACTCAATAAACGCTATGTTCAACGACATATGCCTCTATCTGGCCCAAAAAGACGGTAAGCTTGGCTTCAACGTATACCTGGGAGGAAAGATAGGCTCAGGCGGTCCTGTAAAGGCTATAGACATGGATATGTTTATCCACCCTTACGAAGCCCCCGACCTGTGCAGGGTTGTGTTTGACATATACTCCACTTTCGGAAACAGGGAAAATCGCTCCAAGAACAGGCTGTTCTTCCTTATTCAGGAGTGGGGCGTGGAGCGTTTTAGAGAGGAGATAGAACAGAGACTATACAAGGCTATGCCGAGCAAGGGTGAGGACCTCGTAAACGCTAAGGGAGAGAGAGAAGGTGTGATAAACCTAAGAAACGGGATATTTGCGGTCTGTGCGGTTGTTCCTGCAGGAAAGATAAAGGCCAAAGATTTCAGGCATGCTGCGGAGCTTGCCAGAAAGTATGGGAGCAGGGAACTGAGACTCTCTGTCTATCAGAACCTTTACATACCTAACGTTCCTGAAGAGAACCTTCAAGAGCTTTTAAAGGATAACTTCTTCCAGAAGTATCCCACCGTGAGCTCTCCCTTCATGACGCACCTTATAGCCTGTGCGGGAAGCGACACCTGCGCTTTCGGCGTTATACCCAACAAGAGCGATGCGGTAAGAGTTGCGAACTACCTTTCTCAGAAGCTCAAGCTCGATACACCCATAAGGATGCACTGGTCCGCTTGCGCCAAGGGTTGTGGACAGCATGGATGTGGAGACATAGGTTTTGTGGGAACAAAGACCAAAATAGACAACCAAGCTGTGCTTGCGGTTGATATATTCTTAGGAGGTTCAACGGACAGGGAAGGAGTAAAGGTCCTTCAAGGACTTCCTCTCGATAGAGTAGAAGAAGCCAGCGAGAAACTGGTCAGGTTCTACTTAGAGAACAGAGAAAACGGGGAGAGTTTTAATCAGTTCGTTCAGAGGGTCGGACCTGATGCTCTTAAGGCTGTATTGATGACCGTAGGAGTTATGAGCGGTTAGAGATAGGCGGACCAACTTAATCTTAGCTTATTAAACTCATAAATATGTTTTATTGAATTCTGGCTACCTGCGGAAAATATAAGTAACTTAAGGAGGTTGAAAATGTGTTTCTCCATGGAAGAGTATAAACGGCTCAAGGCTATCGTTGAGGAGAGGAAGAAAATCAGAGAACAGCTCAAGGACATAAAGCCTTCGGATTTTGAGAAAAGGGAGGAGAAAAAGGACCAAAAGGAAGCCAAGCCCGTGGCAGGCTAAGTTATATCTTACGATTCCACACAGAAGCGGAGGGCTATTGAGAAGTTTACTTAATCTCTGCTAAAGAGGCTATAATTTTCCTATGCTCTCTCGTAGGGTTTCACAGCTGAAGCCTTCCGCCACACTCGCTATAACCGCAAAGGCAAAGGAGCTTAGAAGCAAGGGTATTGACGTTATAGGGTTCGGTGCGGGGGAGCCTGATTTTGATACTCCCCAGTTCGTAAAGGAAGCCTGCATTAAAGCCCTCAAAGAGGGAATGACCAAATACGCTCCATCCGCAGGAATACCCCAGCTCAGAGAAGCTCTCGCTCAGAAATTTTTTGAAGAGAACCGTATTGAGTACAAACCCTCCGAGATAGTTGTATCTACAGGTGCCAAGATGATTCTCTTTCTAATATTCATGACCATACTCAACGAAGGGGATGAGGTTCTCGTTCCCTCACCTTACTGGGTTACCTATCCTGAGCAGATAAAGCTCCTGGGAGGTGTTCCCGTAGAGGTTCCCACCTATGAAGACAACGGTTTCATACCCGTAGCGGAAGCGATAAAGGAGAGAATAACACCCAGGACTAAGGCGGTAATCATAAACTCCCCAAACAATCCCACTGGAGCTGTGTACCCTCCAAAGGAACTGAAGGAGATAGCCCAAGTATGTGTGGAGAACAACTTATTCCTTATAACCGATGAGTGCTACGAGGCCTTCGTATACGAAGATAAGTTCGTAAGTCCCGCTTCTTTCTCACCGGAGGTAAAGAATATAACCTTCACTGTTAACGCCTTCTCTAAGACTTACTCCATGACCGGCTGGAGGGTCGGATACGTCGCCTGTCCTGAGAAGTATGCAAGGGTCATAGCGAGTCTTAACAGTCAGACAGTGTCTAACGTTACCACCTTTGCCCAGTTCGGGGCCTTGGAAGCGTTAAAAAATCCCCAAGCTAAGCTCTACGTCGCACGTATGAAGGAAGAGTTCAGAAAGAGAAGAGACAACGCTTATAAGCTCCTATCATCTATTCCGCATGTGAGCGTGTTCAAGCCCAGAGGCTCTTTTTACATATTTCCTAACTTCTCCTACTACTCTCGAAAATTGGGAGGAGACATAGAACTTGCCCGTATCCTTCTTGAAGAAGCTAAGGTTGCGTGTGTTCCCGGCTCTCCCTTTGGAGCGGAAGGTTATGTGAGACTATCTTACGCTACCACGATGGAAAACATAGAGGAAGGCATTAATAGAATTAAGAGAGCTCTTGAAAGCCTTTAACCTTCCACCCTTTCGCTCAGGTAGTCCGCCAGGTGTAGAACTTTCTGAGGACTTCCGAACTTCTTCACACCGTCTCTGAGTTGTAAAACACAGCCAGGACAGGTGGTAAGAACGTAGTCCGCACCTGTGCTTTTGAAGTCTTCCACTTTCTCCTTTTGGACCTTCTCCGATAGCTTCGGGTTCTTTATACTCCACAGACCTGCAAATCCACAACAGGACTGAGCTTTTTCAGCCTTTACCACCTGAGCTTCTTCAACCGATTCCATCACACTGTAAAAGACAGAGGGATTCGTTTTCATAGCGGTGTAAGAGTGGCAAGGAACGTGAAAAGTTATCTTTTCGTTGGTTCCTTTGAATTTGGGCTTTTCTTGAAATACTATCTGGGCGAAATCAAAAACTTTCCAGTCTCTATCGTAGTCCTCCATCAGTGCCCCGCCACAGGTAGGACAGGCCACCACTATGGCATCAAAGTCGTGTTTTTCTATCTCCTTTATGTTATGTTCTTTTAGCCTCTGGAAGGCTTCTCTATTGCCGTGGTATAGGTGAGGGGCACCACAGCACTTTATGTCTTGCGGAACAACTACCGTGTAACCGAGCTTGTTCATAAGCTTTATTACGCTCTCACCGGTCCTGCCGTAAAAGACATCTATCATACAGCCGGTGAAGAAAAGAAGTTTACCTTTTTCATTCCCCGCCTTGAAGGTCTTTCCTCTTATACCGAAAGGTTTACCATCGGGTTTTGGCATGAACTTGACCGAACCTGTGGGCAGGGGCGTTTTTATTTCGGAAGGAAGAAGTTTTGAAAGCTTACCTGCGAGCTTTATAACTTTTCTTCCTGCGGAAGACTGCATAAGCTCTAAGCTCTTTAAACCCGCCTTAGATATTAGGTCTCTCCCGAGTTCTCTCTCTTGAAGCTCTCTTGCCTGGATGAATATTTCCTTATACTGAACATCGTTGGGACATACCCACTCACAACGCCTGCACATGGCACACTCGTTCCATTGGGAAGCTACTTCTCGGTCCAGCGGTATCTCACCCCTGACTACCATTTCCGCTAGGGCAAGCCTACCCCGAGCGAAGCTTCCTTCCTCTCCGTGATAAGAAGGACAGACAGACTTACACAGCCCGCACTTGACACACTTCTGAGCAAGCTCCAAAGGTATCTCTATCTTAAAGCTCCCTTTTTCCATAACGTCACCTGAGAGTAATTAATCTAATTTTCCGAGCTTAGTGATTGCTGACCAATCTCAGGGCTTAGCTCCCGAGCATCTCCTCAAGGGTTACTACCGCACACTCACCTAAGGCACGCAGGTTGTAGCCACCCTCTAAGGTAAACAGGGTAGGAATACCCAACTCTCTACAGGCTGTAAGTATGCCTCTGACTATGGTTCTCACTCCTTCGGTAGATACGTTCAAGTAGGTAAGAGGGTCATCGGAATGTAGGTCGTATCCGGCGGAAACGAGCACAAACCCTGGATTGAAGTTTTCCATAACCTTGGGAAGGAGTTTGCAGTATACAGGAGAATAGTCTTCATCTCCAGCACCCGCTGGCATAGGAACGTTCAGTGTATAACCTTCTCCCGCACCCGCACCCTTTTCCTGAGCACTTCCTGTGCCCGGATAGAAGGGATACTGATGAGTGGAGAAGTAAAATACCGTGCTATCTTGGTAAAAGCTCCGCTGAGTCCCGTTACCGTGATGGGCGTCAAAGTCTATTATGAATACCCGTTCTACTCCCTTACTTTGCAGGTATCGCGCCCCTATAGCCACGTTGTTAAAAAGGCAAAAACCCATAGCCTTTGCATACTCCGCATGGTGTCCTGGAGGTCTGACTGCACAGAATACCGCTTCTACTTCCTTCCCCAGCACCCTATCTATTCCTTCCAGAACTCCTCCGACAGCCTTGAGGGCAACATCGTAGCTATCTTCTGTAGCATAGGTGTCCGGGTCTAAGAACCCTCCGCCCGCCTTGCAAAAGTCATGAAGCTCCTGTATGTATGCGGGGTCATGGTTCAGGGCCACTTCCTCCGCGGTAGCTCTTCGGGGTTCTATAAGGTTTACCTCCTTCAAGAGGGCTTCTCTATCGAGGGATTCAATAATTGCAGTTAATCTCTCCCTACGCTCGGGATGGTCAGGATAGTGATGTTTGAGGTATAGCTCGTCGTAAACGAACCCGACTTTCATGGTAGATATTATAAGGCTGTAGAATATTTAACTTACATGAGAGTTGTTGTCTTAACAGGAGCTGGCATATCCGCTGAGAGCGGTATACCCACGTTCAGGGGAAAGGACGGGCTCTGGAACAGATACGACCCTCACGAGCTTGCTACACCGGAAGCTTTCAATAGAAACCCGCGCCTTGTATGGGAATGGTACGACTGGAGAAGGCAGTTGATAGCTAAAGCTCAGCCTAATGAAGGGCACAGAATTCTGGCACAGATGGAGAAGGAGCTCGGAGATGTGTGGATTATTACCCAGAACGTTGACGGTCTTCATCAAAAGGCTGGTTCAGAGAAGGTTATTGAACTTCACGGGAACATATGGAAGGTAAGATGCTTAGAGTGTGCCTGTGAATACTATGATTACACTGCACCTCTGGAGGAACTGCCTCCACGTTGTAAGAACTGCTCTGGACTCGTGCGCCCGGGAGTAGTATGGTTTGGAGAAGCTCTTCCGCCGGATGCTATTGAAAAAGCAATAAGGTTATCCCAGGAAGCGGACCTGTTTCTGGTAGTAGGCACATCCGCTCAGGTCTATCCCGCTGCGGAACTGCCCTTTATAGCTAAGAGGGTAGGTGCAACCCTGATTGAGGTCAATCCGGAGGAAACTCCCATAACACCTTACTGTAATCTCGCTTACAGAGAAAGTGCTTCAACCGGTCTTAAAAAGCTTTGGGAAAATATAAAATATAAATAAATGAATCTGAACAAAGAAGCAAAGCTTGGTGCTTTTGTAATCGCTACCGCTATTGCTTTCGCTTTTCTCGTTATAACTTTCGGTGAGATACCTTTGTTCCGCCCGGAGATGAAACGTTATGTGGTTTATTTTGACGATGTTGGGGGACTCTCGAAGGGAGCGGAGGTAAGGGTTTCCGGGATAAGGGCAGGTAAAGTTGAGAGAATAACCTTAGAACAAGGAAGGGTAAAAGTAGTTTTCAAAGTTGAGAAGGATATAAAACTCTTTAAGGATGCGTCCGCGACTGTGGGAACTCTCGGACTTATGGGAGATAAATACTTGGCCATAAAGCCAGGAACTCCCTCCGCAGGTGAACTTCCCGAAAACTCAACCCTTTCAAACTCCGAAGGTGTAGCGGATACGGACAGACTCATAAGGGAACTTACAAGGACCGCGGAAAGTTTTAGGCTCGTCGCGGTTAATCTCAATAGGATACTCGAGGAGAACAGGGAAAACTTACAAGAAACTGTAAACAACCTCAACGAGCTGACACTAATCCTCAAGAAGATGGCTGAGGATAACCAGGAGAATCTCAAAGAAGTCCTCTACCAGATGGCTCAGCTAACAAGAAACTTGAACAGGACCCTGCCGGAAGCCATAGCCTCAATAGACAGGCTCGCAAATGAACTTACAGCTATAGCTTCTGAGAACAGAGAAGATATAAGGGTTTTAGTATCGAACCTGAGAGGTATATCCCGTGAGCTGAGAGGGCAGCTACCACAGCTGGTAAAGAACCTCAACGAGCTTTCCGAAAACCTGGGGACGGTTATAGCGGAGAACAAACAGGACATAAGGAATTCTGTAAGGAACATATCCGAGATAACCAAAAAGCTTAGGACAAGCTCTGAGAGGATAGACAATATCTTAGCAAAGATAGAGGGTGGAAAAGGAACTATAGGGAAGCTTGTAACGGATGACTCTCTCTATGAGAGTGTGTCCAAAGGTGCGAAGCTCTTTGGTGAGGCGGGGGACATTATCACAAAGACAAAGATATTCGTCGGGTTCGGCGGGGAAGCTTATTCTCAAGGAGATACAAAAGGCTATATGTCCCTGAGAGTGGAACCTGACAGGAGGACTTACTACTTGCTGGAAGTAGTGGGAGATTCAAGAGGAAGGGTTTATACAGAGCAGATAGTTGGGGGGACAGAAATAGTTAAAAAGGAGTTCAAGCCAGAGTTTACCCTTCAGATAGCCAAGAACTTCTTCCTCGGAGAGCAGAGATACTTTACTGTCAGGGCGGGTCTGAAGGAGTCTACAGGAGGTATAGGATTTGACTTTGTTCCAAACAGCCGTATAAGGCTATACTCGGATATATGGGACACAGGTAGGAAGGATAGACCTTCCGATAAGGGCCTCAAACCATTGCTTCAGGTGGGGGTTCAACTCAAACTTAGGGGACCTTTATATGCACGATTTGGGGGAGATGACCTGCTCAACCGTAAGCTCAGGGGAGCTTTTGTAGGTGTTGGCCTGGAGTTTTCTGAGGAGTATCTTAAATACTTGCTCGGGGGTATGGGTCTTCCTTTTCCCTAAAGAGTATCTTAATTTATATGGGAAGTGGCATGTATAAGGAGCAGATAAGAAATCTATACAGAGTGAACTTAAACCTGACAAGACAGGATTCCCTGCTCGTATTTACCGATGACGAGAAAGACTACCTTGTAGAGCTTATAGAAGAGTTCTCCCAAGTTGCAAGAGAGTTCACAGCGGATGTGAGGACGATGGTCTACTCCTCCACCAAGACCCACGGAGCGGAACCTCCGGAGGAGCTTTGGCGAATTACCTTCGGGAACGAGGTGATAGACATACTAAAAGAGGAAGGCACATTACATAGGATTCTCAGCAAAGAAGACTACCCGGTTCAGGAAACTGTAAACCTCTTTAAAGAGAAAGCGGTTGACGTGCCTTCTGTTGTTGTGGCGTTTCCTTACTTTTCCACCACTCATACCTTCTATCGCAAACTGCTTACCGATGTGTTCGGTGCCCGATACGCTTCCATGCCTCTCTTTGACCCTACTATGTTCTTGACCTCTATGAACGTTGACTGGCACTTTGTGGCCAACCTGAGCAGAGACATAGCGGAAATGCTGACCGAAGCGGAATGGGGTCATGTGAGGTCCGAGCATGGCACAGATATAGAGTTTTCAATAAAAGGTAGAAAGGGTATACCCGATACCGGACTGTTTCACAAACCGGGAGAGTTCGGAAACTTGCCCGCCGGGGAAGCGTTTATAGCACCTTTGGAAACGGAAGCTTACGGAAAACTGGTTGTTCTCTATGCTCCAGATAGAGAGCTTGAGAGACCCCTCACTTTCAAGTTCATAGACGGGGGAGTAGAAAGTATAGAAGGGTTTGAGGACTACAGGTATTACATAGAAGATGTGTTTAAGAAGATGCCTGAAGCAAGATTTATAGCGGAGTTCGGCGTGGGAACGAACCCAAAGGCTTCAAGGCCGGACAACTTACTTGAAGCGGAAAAGATACTTGGCACCGTTCACATAGCCATAGGAGACAACCACACCTTCGGTGGATTGAACAAGGTTGGGTTCCATACCGACTACGTAGTTTTTAAGCCCACAGTCCTTATAGGAGGAAAAGGATGGGAAAAAGAGTTGCTTCTAAGAGGAGAACTCCAGAGGATATAAAGCTTGAGTTCATAAAGAGGGTTCATCTCTTTGAGGACTTAAATCCCGAGGAGCTGAGAGAAGCGGTCCAGTATATGAATTTCAGGGAGTACGACAAAGGCGACTATATATTCTTTGAGGAGGATGCGGAACCGGGCATATTCATCTTAGTTGATGGTCTGGTAAAGCTAATAAAGGAAACTCAGGATGGTAAAACCATAATAGTCAGGCTTGTATTTCCCGGAGATGTGTTCGGTTGGATAGAGTGGGGCAAGAGTGCTCCGAAAAACACCTACACCGCCATGGCTGTCCTAAAATCCAAGGTGCTGTATATATCCAACAAGGATTTTATAAACCTTGCCATAAAGTATCCCGCGGTAGCTATAAAGATGACCTGTGATGCTACCGCAAACCTCTTGCATACCTATGAGATACTCAAGAGCATAGCGTCCGGAAGGGTTGAGGAAAGGATAGCGAAAGTTCTCCTTGAGCTTGCGGATAGAATAGGTATAAACAGGAACGGAAGAATAGCCATAAAGCTACCGCTTACCCGTCAGGACATAGCGGAGATGACAGGAACTACGGTAGAGACAGCCATAAGGGTAATGAGCAGGTGGAAGAAGCAGGGTATAATCAACACAGAAAGGGGATATATAGAGATTATAAACCGCAGGGAGCTTGAAAAGCTTTTGGTATAAAATATGGAGCATGAGGCATTATCTCCTCGTTACCTTGTTCCTCGCAAGCGTGCTGTTGGTGAGTATGGCGGAAAGGTCCCAGGTCCCTCCTGAACTCAGAAATCTCAAGGCTCTGGTGAAGGATTCGAAAGGTGTGTCCCATGAGCTTACCTCTCTCAGATGTGGTGATGGGGCAAGCTTGAAGCTCAAAAAAGGAAACCTTGACTACTACGTATCTCTGTCTTCTATAAAAAGCATAGAGGTCCTTGGACAGGACGGAGAAGCTGTCAGAGTAAAGCTAAGCCTGCGGGATGGTTCTTCGGAAACCTTACACATTTCTTCTTCAACGAGATGCACCGCCCAGAGTAAGTTGGGAACTGTAAGTTTCTATATAAACGAAGTCAGAAGTGTAAAACTTATTAAAGGGAGAGAGTAAATGAAGAGGTTCTTTATACCCATAGTTGCGGGTATATTCTTCTTCGCCGGTTTCTTAACGGGCGTTTCAAAGACCGTCTCTAAGGAAGATGAGTATTCATATCTGAAGCTATTCTCGGACGTCCTAAACCTTGTGAAAGAGAACTACGTTCAGGAACCGAGCATAAAGAAGATGATATACGGTGCCCTGAGCGGGATGATGACCTCGCTGGACCCGTTCTCCGCATTCTTTCCCCCCGAAAAGTATAGGGAGTTTATGCAGGAAACCGAAGGAGAGTTCGGAGGCATAGGCATAGAGATAAGTATGGAAAAGGGAAGACCCATAGTTGTTGCACCCATAGAGGGAACTCCCGCTTTCAAGGTAGGTCTAAGGGCGGGCGACATAATAATAGCGGTGGACGGTGAGGATACCTTTGGGAAAAGTCTGCTTGAGAT
>CAYSNS010000008.1:0-11951 GCA_964432395.1 uncultured Aquifex sp.
CAGTCCATAGGGGTAGCTTTCGGCGGTAGGATAGTTAGAGCTAAAAGGCTCATGCACGGTAAGGTATCCCAGATACATCACACCTCCGAAGGGGTCTTCAGAGGAATTCCGAGTCCCTTTACCGCGGTCAGGTATCACTCACTCGTGATTGATAAAGAGAGCATACCTCCGGAGCTGAAGATAACCGCATGGTCCGAAGAAGACAACGAGATTATGGGTGTCCAGCACAGGGAGTATCCGCTCTTTGGCGTCCAGTTTCATCCCGAATCCGTTCTATCGGAGCACGGTATGGAGATACTGGAAAACTTCCTGTCCCTTGCCAGGGTATAATCACTCCTCTACCTCAACTCTGTTCCTTCCCTTTTTCTTGGCCCTATACATAGCCCTGTCCGCACGGTCTATAACGTCCTGCAGGCTGTCTCCTTTCCTTGCCTGTGATACCCCGAAACTGCACGTAATCTCTATACCTTCCGGCCTTAGTTCTTGTATATTTCTCCTGAGCTTCTCCGCTACATAGGAGGCTTTTCCCTTATCCGCACTCAGAAGTATAACGAACTCCTCTCCTCCGTAACGGGCAAGCAGGTCTCCCTTTCGCAGGTTGTTGGAAAGAGCTTTAGCCACCTTTCGCAGGATAGTGTCACCCGTGTGGTGTCCGAAGGTATCGTTTACCCTCTTGAAGTGATCTATATCGCACATTACAACGCTTACCGCCCTTTCTTCACGAAGGGATAGACTGAGCAGTTTTTCTCCCAAGGCAAAAAAAGCTCCCCTGTTCATAACCCCCGTAAGGGGGTCCTTTAAACTGCTCTCCCTCAGCTGGATGTATTTTAAGAGCAAAGTGTAAAGTAGGTAGGAAAAGAGAGCGCTTAACACGACACTACCCATTGTGAAGCCCCCGTAGAGTCTTGAAATGAACTCGGGCACCTTGTCCTGAGAATAGAGGACCATAAGACCAACGTCCTCTCCTTTACAGTTCTGAATGGTTATGAGCACTACTGTTACCCCCTTTATGTGCAGTGCTCCTTCCTGTTTACCCTGCATGCTGAGCCTTGTCCCCAGCTCTTTCCACAGCAGGAGACGTTCTCGGTATGGCATAAGCACTGACCCGAGCGTTTCCCTGTCCAGCAGGTAGCTCTCCACACCGGGAATACGGACGTAGTTCTTTCTTTCCCCTTTCCACACCTTCTTGAGGACGACTTCCTTTCTAACCCAAAGCTCAAGGTCTACTCTTTCTTCTCTACGGAGTAGCTCACCTATGGAGCCCGCATCGTAGGATATCTCCACAGTCCCAAGGAGCTTTTTACCTTCAAGAATGGGATACACGTTCCTAAAGCCGTTGAATACCCTCCCCTCTTCGAAACACTTGACGGGCCTGAGTGTCTCGTTGACCTTTTCTATGGAGTATCGTATACCTTTGAGGGAGTCTCCAAACTTATCGGGCCTGTGCATCCTGACGAAGGAAATTGCCCCCGGCAGGTGGAAGTGTAGCTGTCTTATATGTTTTTTCTTCATAAAGCTCTCGTAAAGTTCCCTGTATCTTTTATACACCTCCCAGTGCAGGGCCTCCATGTTGTTCCTGTTTACCTTTTTAAGAATCTCCCGTAACCGCATATCTTCGTTTATCTTTAGGTAAAAAATCAGGTCAGTAAGGTCGTTTATGGCATGCATCAGGTAGCTTACTGACTTTGAGCGGAAGTGACTCTGTAAGTTCAGATGTTTCTCTATGCTTTTGTTCTTCTGTAGTTCCCAGAAGGAGTAGGCAAGAAGGGAAAAGATAAAGAAAGAAGCTATGGATATGTATACAGGTAGCTTGCCTGTAGTGCTCTTCATAAGGTGTAGTCCGTAATATAATGATAAGGTGTAAATCAATGTTTAGTGAACTCCACTCCTTAGCAAAGGCGCTGGTAGAAGACTACGGTTATGTGGGCATATTCCTCATATCTTTTTCTGAAAGCATAGCTCAACCTGTCCCGCCGGACCCTTTTATAGCGGGAGGTTCCGCCTTGGGGCTCCATCCCTTAGTTGCCTCTCTGGTAGCCACCGTTGCCAGCGTTCTGGGAGGATTGACCTCTCACACTTTGGGCTCCCTTCTGGGAGAGAGGGTAGTAAAGAGGCTTATAGGGGAAAGAAACTTCCTCAGAGGTGAGAGTCTGTTCAACAGATATGGTGTATGGGCTGTTCTGGTAGCGGGCCTAACACCCATACCTTTTAAGGCTGTCTGCTGGCTGGCAGGTATATTTGAGATGAGAAGGTTCCCCTTCCTTGTAGCTTCATTTCTGGGAAGGTTTCCGCGATTTCTCCTCGTAGCCTACGCGGGAGACCTTATAAGTCAGCTGTTATGAAAACCTTATGAGTTTTTCCAGTATTTTCCGCACGAAATCTGACATAGTAGATATAACATCTCCAGTTATATTCAGGCTCGGCGGTGACGAAATAGGAGTCATAGCTCCCTACATACCACCTCCCGAGAAGGTAAAGGGTGTAGTTAAAGCCATGAAAGAGATAGGTGTAGATATAAAATACAAACAGCTCAAATACCCCCAGGACTTTAAAACCACGCAGGACGTTTTGAACGCTATAATGGAAATCTCCAAAATACCGGGCTCACGGTTAAACTTTATCTGATGGAGAAAAAGCTTTTCTTCCTTGGAGGAAAGGGAGGTGTGGGGAAAACAACCATCGCCTGCGCCATAGCTCTATATTTATCACAGCAAGGGAAAAAGGTAATGCTTCTTTCTGCGGACCCCGCTCACTCTCTAAGGGATATCCTTGAGGTAGACTTCTCCGAGGGGTGGATAAAGGACTCTATCTATCTCAAAGAGATAGACTCAAGCAGGGCTCTGGAAGAACACATAGAGAGGGTTTTAAAACTCGTAGGAGAGGTGATGAACCCGGACTCCTTCAGGGAGGTGGAAAAGCTCTTGAAGGATATGAAAGAGGCACCCGGTTCTGAAGAAGCATCTCTCGTAGAGGAGCTTTCAAAGGTGGTGATATCAAACCTGGAGAACTTCCAGCATATCGTGATAGATACAGCTCCTACGGGGCACACCCTGTGGATGCTCAAAAGCGTAGGTGGGGTGGGGGTATGGCTGGAAGAGCTTATAAAAAGAAGGAAAAGGTCCCTACAGCTGTGGAAGGCGAGCGAGTCTCCGAAGGAGGATAAGATTCTTCCTATACTTGAGGAGAGGAGGAAGAGGTTTTCGCTTTTCTCCTCCTTAGTATTCTCTCGGAGAACCTCCTTTATACCGGTCCTCAACCCCGACAGGCTATCCATAGAAGAGACCTACAGACTCGTGAGAAAACTGCTCGATACGGGGATAAAGGTAGAAACCATAGTGATAAACAAAGTTCTGCCCGATAAAGCCGGGGATAGGTTCCTTATAGAGAGGAAGAAGCAGGAACAGCTCTACCTCAGAGAGATTGAAAACAGGTTCAGAAATCTGAAAAAGGTAGAGGTTAAACTAAAGGAAAGGGACATAAGGGGAATGCCCATGCTTGAAGAGCTTTCAAAGGAGCTGGAGGGAGTTATTCTTTGAGGACGTTCATCCTTGGATTGGGTAAGTATGCGGAGGAGATAACGGACGTAGTGTCTCGAATATCCGAAGTTATAGTGGTAGAAAAGGATGAGGACAAGGTAAGCAGGTTTCTCAGGGAAGAAAAGCGAAGAGAAATTAACCTCATAAAAGGTAACGCTACGGATATAACTCTATGGAGAAAGGCAGGCCCATCTCGGGAGGATGCCATAATATCTTTCCTCGGAGAGGACATAACCCTTGATATAGCAAGGGTGTTGAGGAAGGTCTTTAACTTCAAGGGAACTTTCCTATTCATATCCAAAGGTGACCATGAAGAGAAGAGCTTTAAAGAGCTTGAGATAGAGGTTATATCCGTCCCGGATATGCTCGGAGCGGTTGTAAGGAACCTTATAAAGGGCAGAGGCATAGTTAGATACCCGGTAGGGATAGGGAAGAGAAAGGGGGAGATAGCGGAGGTCCTCATTACCCAAGACTCTCCCGCCTCATACATGAAGTTGAGTCAACTCAGGCAGAGAGACGCACGCATAGTTCTAATATACAGGGGCGATGAAGTTATACTCCCGAGGACGGATATAAGGCTCTATCCGGGAGACAGGATAATCGTAGCGGGTCAGCCCCAAAAGGTAGAACTCCTCGTAGGGAGCATATTGGGAGGAGGCTCAAACTTTCCTCTCCGCTGGGGAACAGTAGGCCTGCTCTGCGACATAAAGAATCATGAACAGGAGCTTGAATACGTAAAGGAAAGACTGAAGGTAAGGGAATGGAGAGAATGCAAGGAGTTTCGTTCTTACGAAGATGCGGGAATCTTTCTTGAGAAAGCCTCGGGGTCAGCGGTAGACAGAGCCTTTTCCGACTTGAAGGTCCCATCCCTCATGCTAAGGGGAACGTATCCATACGAGAGTATTCTCGTATCCGCAAACACAGACGCTTTGGGGTTTTTACTTCCCAACGCTGTTGACTTTGCCCGTCTGTTCGGTAGCAAGGTCTACGTCCTATTTGTAACCAGCGTCGATAAGATGATGAGCAGAGAGGAAAAGGAAGCACTTGAAAGTTTAAAGAGCTTTGTAGATAGAGCTAAGCTCTCTTCCGGACTGGAGATAAACCTGATAAGGAAGGAGGGAAACCCTGTAAGGGAAACACTTAAACTTCTCAAGGGTAAGTTCAACCTGCTGGCCCTCGGATACATCCCGGGAAAGAGGTCCTCCTTCTTTAATCCATACACACCTCATATACTCGCTAAGAAAAGCCCGCTCACCACACTTCTCGTTCCGGAGGTAAACTTTGAGCGCTGAGGTTCTTCTAATAGCGGTGTTCTTCGGAGCTTTCCTATCTCCCTTCATGGCAAGGGTCTTCAGGATGCCCGTTCCCGTGGGAGAGCTTATCTTTGGACTTATCCTTGGCTTCTCGCTGGGACAGGCAGAGCCTCCAGAGATTGTAAACTTCCTGGCTCACTTTGGTTTCTTAATCCTTATGTTCCTTGCGGGTCTGGAGATAGACTTTGACCTCCTGGAGAGGACACAGGTTAGCTCCCTTGCACTCTACGCACTCTATGCCATCTTGATATTCACTCTGGCTTTGGGAACCGCTACGCTTTTGGGTATAAACCCTATTGTGCTCCTGGTAGTCTCTTTCGTTTCCGTAGGGCTCATGGTCGCCACTCTCAAAGATATGGGTATGCTCAGCAGTCCTTTCGCCAAGAGGGTGCTCCTGATAGGTGTCATAGGGGAGGTTATCAGTCTCTTTGCTCTCACATTTATGGAAAAGCTGGGACACTTCAAGGATGTGAAGACGCTGGCTCTGGACTCGGGAAAGGTTCTTATCTTCTTCGTAGGTTTTTTCCTGTTCTTTCGGGCGGTTAAATTACTGCTATGGTGGTTTCCCGAGATAGTTAAGAAACTCACCTACGAAGAGGACCCAAGCGCTGTCAGCGTCAGACTGAGTATAGCACTTATGTTCATAACCTCCGCCCTGGCCCACCTCGTAGGTATCGAGTCGGTTCTCGGAGCCTTCTTAGCGGGAGCTATGGTGTCGTTCTTCCTTAGGAAAAAACATGACCTTGAGGAAAAGCTCTCGTCCATAGGATACGGATTTCTAATCCCTGTCTTTTTCATAAAGACGGGCATGGAGATGGAAATCACAGCCCTAAGACCTGAAACGCTTCAGGCTGTAGGACTCCTTCTGATGGCAATAGTGCTAATCAGGTTGATTCCATCACCTTTGCTCCTGTTTGCAAGCTTCTATCCCAAGGAGCTATTTCTTACGTCCCTTTTCCTCTCTTATCCCTTTACCCTAATGATAGCGGGCGCTCAAATAGGAAGAGAAACAGGTCTTATAGATGAGAGCGAGTTCCTCGTTCTGTTTTTGGGCTCCGCTCTGTCTTCGCTTGTGTTTCCCTGGACGCTGAAGGCTCTTGTAAAAGTTCTGAGATAATATAAGCATGCTCTTCGTAGGAGTAGATACAGGGGGCACCTTTACGGACTTTGTATTCTTCAAGGAGGGGAGGTTCGAGGTTCTGAAGGTTCCTTCAACACCCGATAACCCTGCACAGGCAGTTCTTGAAGGGCTCAAGGTAGTAGGCGGTGAAGGCAGGATGATAGTTCACGGCTCAACGGTGGCCACCAACGCCCTGCTTGAAAGGAAGGGGGCAAAAACCGCTCTCATAACCAACAAGGGTTTTGAGGACGTGATAGAGATAGGAAGGCAAAACAGGGAAAGGCTCTACGACCTTCACTATAGAAAGCAGAAGCCCCTCGTTCCGCGAGAACTTTGCTGGGGTGTTAGGTGCAGGATGGACCACAGGGGTAACATCCTTGAGGAGCTTGACGAGGATGAACTTCTCAGGATAAAGGAAAAAATAATCTCCGAGGGTATAGAGGCGGTGGCGGTTTGCTTTCTTCACTCCTACGCCAACCCTCAGCACGAAAAGAGAGTCAAGGAACTTCTTTCTTCTGTAGAGGGCCTGCATATATCCTTATCCTGCGAGATACTTCCCGAGTTCAGGGAGTTCGAGAGAACATCAACAACTGTAGTCAACGCCTACGTATCTCCCAAGATGAGCGGTTACCTCAGCTACCTGGAGGAGAACTTGGGCAAGGAAGACAGGCTGAGCGTGATGCAGTCAAACGGAGGAATAATCTCTACCCGTTTAGCGAAGGAAGAGGCGGTCAGAACGATTCTTTCCGGGCCCGCGGGCGGTATAGTAAGCGCTCTACATATTGGCAAGCTCATAGGACAGACAAAGCTCATAACCTTCGACATGGGTGGCACTTCAACTGACGTATCTCTGATAGATGGAGAGCCATCCCTTACGACGGAGACCAAAATCAGCGGTCTGCCCGTCAAGGTTCCTATGATAGACATACACACCATAGGCGCGGGAGGTGGCTCGGTAGCCTGGATTGACGAGGGAGGGCTTCTAAGAGTAGGTCCCAGAAGTGCGGGGGCACAGCCCGGCCCTGTGTGTTACGGAAAGGGAGGGAAGGAAATTACCGTAACGGATGCCAACCTATTCCTGGGTCGCCTGATACCCGATAAGTTCCTCGGAGGCAAGATGAGAATATATCCGGAGCTTCTTAAAGAGCCTTTGGAGATTTTGTCAAGGCGACTGGACACCCACCCCGAGGAAGTAGCAAAGGCTATACTGGAGATAGCCAACTCAAATATGGTAAAAGCTCTCAGGAAGGTCTCGGTTCAAAGGGGCTACAATCCGCAGGACTTTTACCTTATCAGCTACGGAGGAGCGGGAGGGCTTCATGCGGTCTTTCTCGCAAGAGAGTTGGGCATTCAGAAAGTAGTAATACCTCCCAATCCGGGAATATTTTCCGCCATAGGGATGCTCCTGGCGGACATTACCAGAGACTACTCCCTTACGGTTATGCTCAACAGCTCGGAAACGAGCTACTCTCAGCTCAAAGAGATGTTCTCGGAACTTGAAAGCAGGGCCATCCGGGATATGGAAAACGAGGGCTTTCCTCCCGAAGCACTTCTATTTACGAGGCTCCTCGATATGAGGTATAAGGGTCAGTCCTACGAGCTTATGGTTCCCTTCGGAGATAACTTTAGGGAGGAGTTCTCCGCTCTCCATGAGAGAACTTACGGATACACCCATGACAGAGAAGCGGAGATAGTAAACCTGAGACTAAGGGTCGTCGTCACCACTCCCAAGCCTACATTCCCCTCTCACGAGAAAAAGTTTCCCGAGAACCCTGACAGAGCCTTTGAAGGCGTTTTCCGAGGCTTTAAGGTCTACAACAGGGATAAGCTCCTTTGGGGTAACGTGATTGAGGGGCCTGCCATAGTAACCGAATACTCGTCAACTACACTCATCCCCGAGGGTTCGGTGGCGCATGTGGATAGGTTGGGAAGTCTTATCGTAGAAGCCTAAGTGCCGAACTCCCACGAAGATAGGTATTTAACCTGTTCGGGTGTAAGCTCGTCTATCTCTATTCCCAGAGACTTGAGCTTTAGCCTTGCCACCTCTCTGTCTATCTCGTCGGGCACTTTGTAAACCTCTTTTTCAAGCTCGGAGTGTCTTTTGACTATAAACTCCGCGGAAAGTGCCTGATTTGCAAAGGACATATCCATAACCGATGCGGGATGTCCCTCCGCGGAGGCGAGGTTTACAAGCCTTCCCTGTGCCAGAACGTATATCCTTCTCCCATCGGGCAGTTTATACTCCTCAACTTCTTTCCTTATCTCTCTTTTGGAAACGCTCATTTCTTCCAGAGCGTTCAGGTCTATCTCAACGTTAAAGTGTCCTGAGTTGGAGACTATGGCTCCGTCCTTCATGACCTCAAAGTGCTCTCGTCTTATTACCGATGTATTGCCCGTAACGGTTACGAAGAAGTCTCCGAGCTTTGCAGCGGAAATCATAGGCATGACGAGGAAGCCGTCCATCCTAGCCTCAAGAGCCTTTATAGGGTCAACTTCCGTAACTATGACCGTTGCTCCCATTCCTCTCGCTCTCTGGGCCACTCCCTTACCGCACCATCCGTATCCCGCCACCACGAAGTAGGAACCCGCTATCAATCTGTTGGTAGCCCTCAGAATTCCGTCAATGGTTGACTGACCCGTTCCGTATCTGTTGTCAAACATGTGCTTGGTGTAGGCATCGTTTACAGCTATTACGGGGAACTTGAGAACCCCGTCCTTAGCCATAGCCCTGAGCCTTATTACGCCAGTGGTTGTCTCCTCCATAGCACCCAGAACTTTCTGTGCAAGCTCAGGGTAATCCTTGTGGAGGGTGGATATGAGGTCCGCCCCGTCATCTATAACTATGTGAGGTTCTTTCTCTATAACAGACTTGAGATGAGAGTAGTAAGTTTCCCTGTCCTCTCCTCTTATTGCAAAGACAGGAATTCCATAGTGTTTTACCAGTGCGGAGGCAACATCGTCCTGAGTAGATAGGGGATTGGAAGCTGTCAGGAACACCTCCGCTCCTCCTTCCTTGAGTGTAAGCACGAGGTTTGCGGTCTCTGTCGTAACGTGAAGACATGCGGATATTCTCACACCGCGAAGCGGTCTTTCTGATGAAAACCTCGCTCTTATGCTCCTGAGAACGGGCATGTCCATCTGTGCCCACTCAATTCGGTTCTTTCCTTGGTCCGCAAGGGATAGGTCTTTCACGTGGTAGTCCATCTTCTTGTCCTCCGAGGTTTTTATAAAGATACTAACAGAAACATCTACCCCCTGTCAGGAAAGTTCAAAAGAAAACGTTAGAAGTAAAAACAGAATCAAAAAAGGAGGTGTGAAGCATGGGAGCCTTTGTCCTTACCCTTTTACTTCTCGTGGCCCTGTCTTTTGGAAGCACTCCATCAGACAGATGCTTTTCCCTTCTAAATGCGGGAGACCTCAAGAGAGCTATATCCGCGGGTAAAGAAGCTGTCAAGCTCCAGCCCAGAAACGTAGATGCCCTATACTGTCTTGGGACAGCCTACCAGCTTTCGGGTATGCTTGACCTTGCTCTTAAATACCTCAAGAAGGCGGAAAGCCATGCAACCAGCAAGAGTGACCTTATGCACATCTACAACAGGATGGGGATTGCCTTTAGTAAAAAAGGTGACAACGACTCCGCCCTTTACTACTACATGAAGAGCCTTTCCTTGGCAAAGGACCTACAGCGCACGGACATGCAGTCAACCCTGCTAAACAACATTGGCATTATCTACAACCGTAAGGGTGAGTATGACAAAGCCCTGCGATACTACGAGATGTCCATAGCTCTTAATAGGGATGAAGAGAGTAAGGCCCCAACCTATAACAACATAGCCTTCATATACCTGCGGAAGGGAGACTACGCCAAAGCGGAGGAGTTCTTCAAAAAGGCTATAGAAGCCCACGAACTCGGTGGTAACTATGCGGGAACCGGCGTGGCTATGCTCAACTTAGGCGATCTCTACAGGCTTAAGAAAGACTATGCAACGGCCCTGAAGTATATATCGGAAGGACTTACGAGGGTTAAGAAGGCGGGAAACCTTTACTGGAGCGCTACAGGTTACCAGTACTTCGGCTGGCTTGCCTGGGATGCGGGGCAGTATAAGATAGCTCTTGAGAGCCTCCAGCAAGCCTACGAACTCTTTTCCAAGATAGGTGCAAGCTCCAGGGCAAACTCTGTGAAGAAGGATATACAGGAGCTTAAGAGGCTCATGCGCACCTCGGGGAAAGGCTCTTGAAGGTCTTGTGGCGGAGCCGACGGGATTTGAACCCGCGCCCTCCGGCTTGACAGGCCGGCGTTCTGACCGGGCTGAACTACGGCTCCAGCCAAGTTAATATTATAGTCCCTTCGGGAGGATTTTTCACAGGCACCTTGAGGGTATAATCTTCCTACATGGGCAAGTTCATCTTCATAACCGGTGGTGTCCTCTCCTCTCTGGGTAAGGGAGTAACCTCCGCCTCCATAGGGGCCATACTGGAAGGCATGGGCTACAGCGTGACACTCCAAAAGCTTGACCCTTACCTTAACGTGGACCCTGGCACCATGAGCCCCTACCAGCATGGAGAGGTGTATGTAACCGATGACGGAGCGGAGACGGACCTTGACCTGGGGCACTACGAGAGGTTCACGACCGCTGTCATGAACAGGGACAACAACGTAACCGCGGGCAAAGTTTACTTTAACGTAATCAGCAGAGAAAGAAAAGGGGACTACCTTGGGGCTACCGTTCAGGTAATACCTCACATAACCGAGGAAATAAAACTGCTAATAAAAAGGGTCGCTGACGGCAAAGACGTTGTTATAGTTGAGGTGGGTGGAACGGTCGGTGACATAGAGGGGCTTCCCTTCTTAGAGGCGGTCAGACAGCTCTCTTTAGAGCTGGGAAGGGAGAACTCCATGTTTATACATGTAACCTACGTTCCCTACATAAAGACCGCAGGTGAACTCAAAACCAAACCCACACAGCACTCGGTAAAGGAGCTCAGAGCCATAGGTATACAGCCCGACGCCCTCATATGTAGAGCGGACAGAGACCTGCCCAAGGGCATAAAGTCAAAAATAGCGCTCTTTTCCAACGTAAGAGAGGAAGCGGTCATATCCGCCCCCGACCTGGACTACATATACGAGCTTCCCAATAAGTTCAAGGAAGAAGGTCTTGACAGAATAGTGGCCAAGAGACTCGGTCTTGAATATAGAGACTCAAACCTATCCAAGTGGAAGAAGATAGTAAACGTTCTGAGAAATGCCCAAAGGGACGTAAACGTAGCGGTCATAGGAAAGTATGTGGAGCTCAAAGACGCCTACAAGAGCATAATAGAGGCCCTTACCCACGGCGGAGTGGCGAACTCATGTAAGGTGAACATCCTCTGGGAAAGCTCGGAAGACTTTGAGCCGGAAAAGCTTTTGGATGCGGATGGCATACTTGTTCCCGGAGGTTTCGGGGAGAGAGGAACGAGCGGTAAGATAGAAGCGCTACACATAGGAAGAACAAACAACATACCTACCTTCGGTATATGTCTCGGAATGCAGATGATGGCGGTTGAGTTTGCACGGAACGTGCTCAATATGAAAGGAGCTAACTCCACCGAGTTTGACCCGCATACTCCCTATCCTGTAATAGACCTTATGGAAGAGCAAAAGAAGATAGATAAGCTCGGAGGGACGATGAGACTGGGAGCCTATCCATGCGTCCTTCAGGAGAACACCAAAGCAAAGGACATATACCGCAGGGATGTAATCTACGAAAGGCACAGGCACAGATACGAGTTTAACAACCGCTTCCGGAAAGAGTTTGAATCTAAAGGGGTTATTTTTTCAGGACTATCACCGGATGGTAAGCTTGTAGAAATAATGGAGCTAAAAGACCACCCGTGGTATATAGGTTGTCAGTTTCATCCCGAGTTCAAGAGCAAGCCCTTTGAACCTCATCCCCTCTTTGTCTCCTTCATAAAGGCCTGCCTTGAGAGAAGGGAACGTAAAGG
>CAYSNS010000009.1:0-3841 GCA_964432395.1 uncultured Aquifex sp.
AGCTCAAGGTTTACCTCTTTTCCTTCTTCTATCTCCGCGGAGCGGGGGGCAAGAGGGAGTTTGAATGTTACAGGAACTACCTCACCGATATCCTGGCCTGTTGCTTCCGAGAGGAGCTTCCCGTCCTGGGGTATGTCCTCAACGAAAGTCTCTACAGGTTTGAAACAACCTACCTTAAGGCCTTTCTTTTTAAGAGCGAGTGCAAGGTTGTAGGTTATAAAGCTCTTCCCTACGCCCGTATCCGTTCCCGTTATGAGAACTGCACTCATATTAGAATTATATTCAACTGAAATGGTATTTTTTCTGCTACTGTTAACCTCCTTTGCTTTTCCCTCTAACTTTATCTACTTTAAGGACTCCTCTTACAAGGAGATGCTTTCCTATATGGAAAGGGCTCGGGTTGTGTATCTGGGTGAGATTCACGACCGAAAGGACGTTCACGAGCTACAGCTTAGGGTTCTGAGAGACCTATACAGAAGAGGACACCACCTTATCCTCCTCATGGAGTCCTTTCAACAGCCCTTCCAGGACGCTCTTGACGAGTATGTGAACTGCGAAATAGACGAAAAGGAGATGCTTGCCAGGACAGAATACATGATAAGGTGGAGATTTGACCCACAGCTTTACGCACCCCTTTGGAGGTTCGCAAAGAAGCACAACATAAAACTAATTGCCCTCAATGTCCCCACGGAGCTTATAAAGGAAGTCAGGAAAAAGAAGCTTGAGGATGTAAAGAGCAGGTATATACCTTCCAAGATAATGCCCTTTCACGATAAACATAAAGAGTTTCTACGCAAAGTCCTTGAGGGACACAGGAGCTCTGACGAAGAAAGGTTTTTCAGGGTGCAACTTCTCTGGGATATGGGCATGGCATATAAGGTGGCAAAGACCGCCTTGGCCTTCCCCGACCACAAACTTGTGGTTATAGTGGGTTCAGGACACGTTAAAAGAGGTTACGGAATACCTGAGAGGGTGAACTTCCTTATGGGGAAGATAAGTCAAGCCGTCATATGGGTTGAGGGAGACAGGGTCTACTTCCTGTTTTCAAAGGACTTTTCCAAGGAAAGCTCGTCTACAAACTCTAAGAGTGAGCCAAACTGAAGTCCGTAGGACACCCTTGAGACCTTTAGGGAAGGGAACCTTTCCCTGATTAGCCTTATCAGGTAGTTGGCGGTAGCTTCCCCTTCCGCATTAGGGTTGGTAGCCACTATAACCTCTCGCACATCGCTTTCCTTGAGCCTTTCCATAAGTCTGTCTATGGTCAGGTCTTGAGGAGATACACCCTCAAGGGGAGCTATCCTACCGCCCAGCACATGGTAGACTCCCTTGTATCTTTCCAGCTTCTCTATTGAGTAGGCATCCTGAGACTCCTCCACAACGCAGATGAATCTCTTGCTCCTCTTAGGACTTGAGCATATGGCACATAAATCCCTATCGGTAAGTAGAAAGCACTCCTTGCAGGGCCTGATTCTGCTGGCAGCTTCTTTCAGGCTTTCTACCACTGATTCCCTCTCCGCAGGAGACAGCTTGAGGAGGTTGTATAGAAACCTGCTTGCTCCCCTATCTCCGTAAGTAGGTATCCTTGTAAGGTTTTCAAGAGCTTCCTTTATGGGCTTGGGAAAGACCTCCTCAAAGGCCAAGGCCCAGACCTCCCAAGATACCACCGAACTTACGGTTAAACTCTTCTTTAGCTATATCCCTGGATATGTCCTGAGCTTGGTTTATAAGCTCTATCAGTATAGGTTTAAGTTTGCTCCAGTCTTTTCTCAAGTTTTCGTCCTTTACCTCTACGTTTACTATCTCCCCCAGTCCGTTGAAGACTATCTCCACACCATCCTTGTCTATAATCTCCTTCCTGTAGCGAAGCTCCTCCTTGACCTCTTCAAAGCCCTTCTGAAAGCTCTTGAGCTGTTTCATCATGTCGTAAATATTCATTCAGAGCCTCCTTTCGAGAGCCCTCCGAACCTCGTAGACTCTCTGCGCTACTGTTACAATTCCACCGATGCTTATTACGGTAAGAGCCAGCGGGACGAGTCCCAGAGCTATGCCCGCAAGGAGAACTATCCATCTCTCGGTTCTCTCAAATAGGCCACCTATACCGTAAACTCCCAGCGATTCCGCTCTTGCACGTGAGTAACTTACACCGAACGAAGCAACAAGGGCAAGTGCTGACAGAGCCACTCCCCACGGTTCACCTTCCGCGCCGTAAACTACAGCGATGGATAAGAAGGGGAGGGCATCGGAAAATCTGTCGATGGTTGAGTCTAAAAAAGCCCCGAACTCCGAGTCCATACCGAGCCTTCTTGCAACCGCTCCATCCAGTGCATCCAGGAGAGCACCCACGGTAAGGAGGACAAGAGCCACAGCGTCCGCCCTGTATAGCAGAAGAACTGAGCCTAAAGCTACGAGGCTAAATCCTAAGAGAGTCAGGAGGTTTGGGCTTACCCTCCTGTGGGCCAAAAACTCTATCAGCGGTGATAGGCTCTTTTCAAAGTAAGGTTTTATCTCCCTGCTTACAAAGCTCATTCAGAAAATAGTATATGCTATTAGGGCTATGAAGAGGCTCTTATCGGTAGAAAACCTTACCCTTGTGTCCATAGCTTTGGGTGTTATTGCAGGTCTGTATGCGCCACAGCTCATGCTGAACCTAAAGCTCCTGGGAGATGTATTCATAGCCTTGCTCAAGATGATAATAGTCCCCCTCGTGTTTACCTCGGTCTTCGTTGCTGTGCTCGGGCTCGGAGACATAACCAAATTCAGAGACATGGGTATAAAGACGATAGCTTACTACTTTAGCACCACCGCACTGGCTGTGCTCGTTGGACTTGTGCTGGTCGTCGTCCTTGAGCCCGGCAAAGGTGAAGAAGTTGTCCACCGCACCGCGGAGACGGTAAAAGTAAAGGAGCTCACCTTTGAAGATGTCGTTTGGAACATAATACCCACCAATCCCATAAATAGTTTTGCGGAAGGCAAGGTTTTGCAGATAATCTTCTTTGCGGTCCTGCTGGGCCTGGCAACCCTTGCCATAAGCAAAGATAAGCTAACCCATGTGTATAACGTTTTTGACGGGGTAAACGACGGACTTATAAACCTCACCAAGTGGATAGTGAAGCTCACACCCCTGGGAGTCTTTGCTCTTGTGGGCTTTATGGTAGCGGATATGGGGATAGGAGTCTTCGTGTCCCTATGGAAGTATGCCCTTACGGTTATTTTGGGGCTCTTGATTCATGCCTTTGTGACCTTACCATTGCTCGCCATTCTGCTGGGAAGATACAACCCCTACAGATACTTCCTCAATGTCCGTGAGGCACCTCTTTTAGCCTTTTCAACCGCTTCCAGCGCTGCCACGCTTCCGGTCTCGATGCAGGTGGCGGAGGAGAAAGGAAAGGTTCGAAAGGAGACCGCTGGCTTTGTTCTGCCCTTGGGTGCCACCATAAACATGGACGGGACAGCCCTATACGAGAGCGTTGCTGCTGTGTTTATAGCAAACATATACGGAGTTGAACTTAGTCTTTCCCAGCTCTTCATAATATTTACCACTGCTACCTTGGCATCCATAGGAGCCGCCGCCATACCGGGTGCGGGGCTGGTGATGCTTACCCTCGTTCTCAGCTCGGTTGGTATACCTTTAGAGGGTATAGGCTTAATAATAGCGATTGACAGATTCCTGGATATGCTCAGAACAGCCACCAACGTCTGGGGAGACCTAAACGGGGCCAAGATAATAGACCGGTTCGTCAGGTAGCTTGCCCCAACCGCTTGATATTCGTTAAAGCCCTGTGGAACAACAGGTATGAGTTTTCGAAAAAGCTAATGGGCTTGTCAGAAAGGTAACCCCTGA
>CAYSNS010000009.1:3941-11371 GCA_964432395.1 uncultured Aquifex sp.
GCAGGAAATAGATTGCTCGGGACCTGCAAGCTCCGAACCAGGTTATTATATTTTTCTCTATGCTGGGAATTATCAGGAAAAAACCGTTGGATAAGCTCATAGATGCTCTTGGTAAAGGTAAGGTAAGCACATCCCTTGCGGAGAGGAAGCTATACTCCTACGATGCAACCCCCATACCTATAGAGAGAGAGGTCCCCGGTGCTGTAGTCTTTCCTGAAAAGCATGAGGATGTGGTAAAGCTGGTAGAGGTCTGCTATGAAGAGAACATACCTATCTTCCCCAGAGGTGCGGGCTCGGGACTTACCGGAGGAGCAGTTCCCACCGACAGGAAGGGCGTGGTAGTCTCCTTTGAGAGGATGACCCACTTCAGTGTGGATGTGGACAATGCGACAGCAGAGGTTGAACCCGGGGTCGTTACCTACGACTTTCAGAGATATGTTGAAAAGCTGGGTCTGTTCTACCCTCCAGACCCTTCCTCCTTTAAATACTCAACCATAGGAGGAAACATAGCAGAGAATGCGGGTGGCCCGAGATGTCTGAAATACGGCGTCACGAGGGAATACGTCTTGGGTATAGAAGCGGTAATAAAGGAAGGTAAAGTTATAAGAACAGGGAACCCCATACTCAAGGATGTAGCGGGTTACGACATAACCAAGCTTTTTGTTGGCTCGGAAGGGACCCTCGGACTGCTAACAAGGGCTACGCTCAAGCTCATACCAAAGCCACCCGCAAGGGCTACCGCTCTTGCCCTCTTTGACAGTTTGGAAGATGTAGGAAAAGCGGTAACAAAGATTATGACCTCCGGTATATTCCCCTCCGCCCTTGAGTTCATGGACAGGGATGCAATAAGGGCGGTCGAAGAGTATAAACCTGTCGGACTTCCCAAGGATGTAGAAGCTCTCCTCCTTATAGAAGTAGACGGTCCACAAAGTGCGGTTAAAGAGCAGGTGAATCAGGTGGGTTCCTTGCTGGAAAGTATGGGAGTAAGGGTGAGATTAGCCCCTTCCGAGGAAGAAGCTTCCAAGCTCTGGACAGCTCGCAAGAACCTTGGACCCGCTCTTGGTAACCTGAGAACGGGGAAGATAAACGAGGACATAGTCTTTCCCAGGACTTACTTGGCTCAGGCCTTACCTAAGCTCAGAGAGATAGCGAGGAAGTATGACCTTCTCATGGTCATATTCGGCCACATAGGGGACGGAAACCTCCATGTTAACTTCCTCTACGACAAGGCTAACAGGGAAGAAGAAGAGAGAGCGGAAAAGGCTGTTGATGAGGTATTTGAGCTTGCTCTCTCCTATCATGGTTCCATAACCGGCGAGCACGGAGTGGGACTTACAAAGAAGAAGTTCCTAAAATGGCAGTTCGGAGACACAGGTTACGAGCTTCTGAAGGGCATAAAGCTAATCTTTGACCCCAAGAACCTATTCAATCCCGGCAAGATGGTTGAGCTCTAAGGCTTCCTCGATAGTATCCTGTTTAGCGAATAGGTGCTGTGCACACCCGACCTGAGCACACGAACGCCCCTATCGGACAATAGCACTATCGGAGAGGGCTTTCCTGTTAGCTTCCCGCAGTCTATGTAAAGGCTTACCCTTTCCCCAAAGTAGCGGTAAGCACGCTCAATATCCTCCGCGGGAGGTTTCCCCTCCAGGTTGGCGCTCGGTGCAACGACAGGTCTACAAAATCTTTTCAGGAGCATGTGTATGAACCCCCTTCGGGGGTATCTCACCGCTACGGTGTCAGTGCCCAGCCAGTGAAAAAGTCTACTCCTCTTGAGTAGCACCAGGCTTACGGTATATCCGCTCAGCACCTTAGCTACTTTTCTATCCATCTTCAGACCGAGCTTTTGAACCCAAAACAGGTTAGGCACAAGGACCAGAAAAGGCTTTCCCGAAGGTCTCCTTAGCTTGTATAACCTCTTTACCGCACTGGGGTTGGTGGCATCCGCAAGGATACCGTATATGGTGTCGGTAGGAGCTACTACGAACTCACCCCCGCTCAGGACCTCCTTTGCCTTTTCTACCGAACGGGCTTCCGTGCAACTAACCACTCTTGAGCTTCTCTTTGGCATACTCCATAAGACCGCCCGCTTTCAGAATTGCCTGTAGCTCTTCCGGAAACTTGGTGGCTTCGTATTCCTTGCCGGTGCTCAGGTTCCTTATAACTCCTTTATCAAGGTCTACCTCTACCTCGTCGCCGTGGTTTATCTCGTCCACCGCGGAGGGGGCTTCCACTATGGGGAGTCCTATATTTATGGCATTTCTGAAAAATATCCTTGCGAAGGACTTTGCTATCACTACAGGAACACCCGCATACTTTATAGATATGGGGGCGTGCTCCCTTGAGGAACCCGCACCGAAGTTCTTACCCGCAACTATTATGTCTCCTTCTTGGTGCTCCTGAGCAAAGTCGGGGTGCTCGGAGTCCTCCATAACGTGCTTGGCGAGTTCGTAAGGGTCGGATGTGTTCAGGTAGCGGGCGGGGATTATCTGGTCTGTATCAACGTTGTCTCCGAACTTCCAAACCTTACCCCTTATAACGGTCTTCATACATAAAGTATAGCACAAGGTATAGATTAAAAAATGCGGGAGGTGGTGGTATGAAGATAGCTCTGGCTTTCGTGCTAATGTTTATGAGCATGACGCTTGCAGGGGACGGTGCCAAGTTCGTTCAAACCCCCTATCAGGCACCTTTCAAAGCGGTCGTGGAGTTCTACTTTGACGAACCAGAAAAGATACGCCCAGCCCTCGAATGGGTGTCCAACATAATATACGTTCTGTCAAGGGAGCCTTACAGCTTCGTTCCCGGTGAGGATATAGACATAGTCGTGGTAGTTCATGGCACAGAGATAGTCACCCTTGCCAAAAAGAACAGGGAAAAGTACAGGGACGTGTGGGACAGGATAGAAGGCATGGAGATGTATGGGGTAAAGTTTAAGGTATGCTCTATGGCTGCGGAGCAAATATACCATTACAAGCCCGAGGACTTCCCTCCCTTTGTTGAACTCGTCCCCTCCGCCATAACCGAGCTACTGCACTGGCAACATAAGGGCTATGCACTCCTTATACCCAGAATCTTGGAAAGAAAGCGCTCAATTGAAGAGATGAGATGAGATACCGGATAGGATTTAAAACTTTGCAAAAATGCAAATCCCCAAGCCTTGAAATCCTTAATATTGGAATTTATGCAAAAAGCAAGTCTTTGGGACAAAAAGGCTTGACAAACTGATGTTTATAACTTTATAATTTCCTGTGAAAATTTTGAGAGGAGGGTATCAGTATGAAGAAGAGCTACCTTGCAGCGGCAGCCATACTGGGTGCAGCAGTTTTTGCAGGGCAGGCACACGCGGTCAAGATTAACCTCGGAGACGGCAAGTCCTTCAAGATGGGCTTCAGAGCCAAGGTGCATGCGGTTTACGCTGGCAAAAGGGACAGTGTAACTGACAAGTCCGACTTTTACTACAGCGTTCCCAACGCAAGGATATACGCTAAGGGTTCCATAAGCAAGATATTCAAGTGGGGATTCCAAGGTGACTTCGCTGGGAAGATAAAAACAACCCAGGCATTAACAGGAACTCCTAATCAGCACGATCACCAAGTAAAATTCGGTGTATTCAAGATAGTTGACGCATTCGTTGTGCTTGACCTTATGAAGGAGCTAAAGCTCTATGCGGGTGCTATAAAAGTTCCTTTCGAGCTACACTCTGGAATCCAGTCGGGTTGGTCTTACGTTATGCCTTCTGGTCCTGCATATGAACTTAAGAACACAGGTGCGGGTAATCCCTTCACAAACCCCGCTGCTGAGAAGATTCCCGGCTCTGGTTCTCGTTCTCCTCAGGTCGGTATCTGGGGCAAAGTCGCGGACGGTATGTTCAAATACTACCTTTACACTGTTGATGGAACAAACAGAAAATCAAGTACAGATGTTAAAACAGGTTACGGTTTAAGGGTTGAGTTTGCCCCCACGATGGCTGGATACAAGGGGCACCCCGGATATGTTCTCAAGGAAACCTATCTGGGTAAGCAGAATACACTGGTCCTTGGACTTTCTTACTTTACTCAAGACTACGGTGCTGGCAAGACTTCCCAAAAGTCCTTCGGTGTTGATGCTCTTTGGGAGCAAAACATGGGCATGGTTACACCCAACGTTTCTATCGGTTATGTAAAGCACAAAGATGTGGGAGGAGTTAGCAACGCAGATATCACAGGTCTACTCTTGCAGGGACAGGTTCTCTTTAACCAGAACACCATACTGGGTAAGCCTGCTGTCGGTATAAGGTGGGCACAGTCCGACCCCAGCGGTGCAACCAAGAAAGCCCGTGTATTTGGTGTCGTTGGACAACTCTACGTCAAAGGTGTAGGTAACAGAATAGCCCTTTCCATAGACAGCATAAAGGACGATAACGCAACCGGCACAGCCAAAAGCTCTTACACCGACGTTACGCTCGCTCTCTGGTACAACTTCTAACACAACCTAAAACGATATCAAGACCCCCCGCCCAAGGGGCGGGGTTTTATCTTCTAATCTTTTCGGGCTTCTTTGAGGAGCTTTAGGAATATCTCTTCAACTCCCTGGGGCATCTCCTTTTCATAGGAGAGTTTATAGTATTCTCTGTAAAGCTCTAAGGGGTCCATGCTTTTGACCTGCGGTGAGATATGTTCTCTGGTGCCGGGGGTAAGCAGTTCCACCTTTATGAGCTTATCTCCCAGAGCGTTTCGCAACAGTTCCATATCTGATGGAGCATTTATCCTGTTGTTTATATGAACCACAGCTTTGAGATATCCTTCGAGTTTCTTGAGGCTGTCAAGCTCTGCCCTTATTTCGTCCTGTCTTAAATGGACTATCCGCAGAGGATTCTTAAGACTCAACCTTATCTTTTCAATCTTGGGCACTGGCTTTTCAAATATAATCATGTTGAAGAATTTATCCTGCTTGGCTTCCGAGAAGTCCAGCTGATACATTGAGCCCGTATAGTAAGCTGTCGTTGGCGCTCGTTCTATCCTCTGGTAGCGGTGGACATGTCCCAGAGCTATGTAGTCAAAGACCTCCGTAAGGTCGGAAGGGTTAACCGCATAGTGCTGGGTTATGGTCGCTTCCCGTTCAGTGTTGGTATATCTGGAACCTGCTATGAAGAGGTGTGCAAGAAGGACTTTGAACCTTGCATCCTTTATTTCCCTTGCTATAAAGCGTATGAACTTAGATACGAGCTGGGCATAAGTCTTTTTAGAATCTTCTCCTGCGGAGGTTAGCACCCTTTCCGAGGGATAGGGAAGACAGGCAACCTTTACATCTTTGTGCGTATACACAAAGTGGTTCTTTGAAGGTCTGTCGTATATGTGGACTCCCGCAAGCTTGGAAAGCCCCCTTATGCTCTTCATAAAGTCGTAGCTGTCGTGGTTGCCCGATATCACCACAACACCGCAACGTAAATCTCTGAGCCTTAAAAAGAACTCAAAGATGAGTTCCTTCGATTCGTTGTCAGGATTGGCTTTATCAAATACATCACCCGCTATGAGAACAAGCTCAACCTTGTTTTCCTTTACACAGTCCAGAACCTGTGCGAGGGCATACTCAAGGTCTGGATTTCTGCCGACTTTCCCGAGGGTTTTCCCCGCATGCAGGTCAGCTATATGGACCGCTCTCATAGTTCCTTATTATCCTACGGAGCTTTCCCATGAAGTGTGTTTCCTCGCTGTAGTGCTTTTCAAGGTAGTTATACTTTTCCTTGCTTCGCTCGTATATAAGCTTCGCGACCTGTTCGGGTCTGTCCGCAAGGCTCATGAAACGTAGGTCCTCCTCGTCTATAGTTCCGTGCTTCACCATTACCTCCTTCATGTATACGAGCAGAGGCTCCCAGTATTCGCTCCCAAAGAGTATTAGGGGAAACTTGTAACTTTTGCCTGTCTGTATGAGCGTGAGAGCTTCAAAAAGCTCATCAAAGGTGCCGAATCCTCCGGGAAATATAACGTAAGCGAGGGAGTATTTCAGTAGCATAACTTTGCGAACAAAAAAGTAGTCGAACTTAAGAGAAAGGGTCTGGTATCGGTTTGGGTGCTGTTCGTGTGGTATGTCTATGTTGAGCCCCACAGATACCGTTCCACTGTCGTAGGCTCCCCTGTTGGCCGCTTCCATTATACCCGGGCCACCGCCTGTGATTATTGCGTAACCCAGCTTTCCCAAATTGAAGGCTGTTTCGTAAGCTAAGCGGTAGTATCTGTCCTTTTCTTTGCTTCTGGAGCTTCCGAAAAAGGTTACCGCAGGTCCAAGGTGTGCAAGCTCATCAAAGCCTTGAACGAACTCGCTCATTATCTTCAGAACTCTCCACGTATCCCCCTGACGAAGCTTGAGCTCCTCTATTATCTTAAGACTGTCCTTATTCATAGAAGTCCTTCAGCATCTGTTTGAGCTTTAGCTCGTCCGCATCTATCAGCGTGTTAGTCTTATAGGGATGTTTTCTTATGTAGCGGTACTTTTTCCTGTATTTTTTGTAGTAATAACTTTTTTTGGCTACGTAGGACTTCTTGGTTTTAGTTTGTTTTTTTGCATATGCATCTGTCAAAGCGAGAAACATTATAACGCTGAAGAGCGCACACGTTAGTCTTTTCATAACTTCCCCCTTCTTAGACTCTCATGGGCATAATTATACATCTGTAAGGGTCCTTGTCGTAGTCATCCGCTTCGAGAAGAGCTGCGGTATCTTGGGTTGTGAGCTTGAGCCAAACCTTTTCCGAATCGAATGCTTCCAGTGACTCCAGAAGATACTTTCCGTTAAAACCCACCTCAAAAGGTTCCCCAACATAGTCAACATCAAGCTCCTCTCTACCCTCTCCGAACTCCGGGTCGGTGAACTCAAAGACTGCAAGGTTGTCGCTCAGGGTTATCTTGACAGGGAAGACTTTTCCCTCCGCAAGTCCTGAAAGCCTCTTGAGAGCTTTTATACTCTCATTCACATCGAGGAGAACCTCTGCGGAAAACTCCGACGGAATTACCGCAAGGTAATCGGGATACTCACCCTCTAAAAGCCTGATTATGAGTTTCCACTCGTCGGTGGAAAAGTAAGCAAAGCTTCCGTCCTCGCTCTTGGCTACCCTGACCTCCTCTATTCCCGTCAGTAGCCTTTGAACGACCTTTAGGCTTTTCCTCGGTATTAGAAGCTCGTGGCTGAAGCTACCTTCGGGTTGGAAAAGTGCAAGCCTGTGCCCGTCCGAGCCTACGAAGTGAATCCTTCCTTCATGTCCTTTAACGAACATACCCTGCAGGGCTATGCGTGCTTCTTCCTTTGCTATTGCATACTCGGTCTTTGATATACCTTCAAGGACTATGTTGCCGGGCACGTTTTCCTCGCCCTCCAGTATGTCCGGAAATTCGGGGAAGTCCTCAGTCGGCACGGTGGGTAGCATAAACCTGCTCCTGCCTCCGGTTACGATAAG
>CAYSNS010000010.1:0-10904 GCA_964432395.1 uncultured Aquifex sp.
TTCTATGACCCTCTCAAGCTCTTTGTATCTTTTTTCCCGATTCTTCGTTTCCATTTCTTTGAGTTTGCTCTGCACCGCACTCTGGGCCATGGCTACGAGGCTTAGAATTAAGAGTATTTTAAGTCCTTTCTTTAGCAGGTGGACGAAGCCAAGCTGTAGGAACTCTCTCCTCAAACTCTTAGCATACTCTTCGTAGCTGAGTTTGTCCTTCAGCAGGTTTATGGCCTTCTCTTCGCGTTTTATACCCTTAAGTTGGTCAATCTCCTTATCTTTCAGACTCAGGAGCTCCTCTATCTTGCTCTGGACCTCTTGTAACCTGGCCAGAAGAGCACGCTGTTTGAGAATCACTCTCATAGGGTCCTTGCTCTTTTGTATCTCTTTTTCGCACAGTTCTATTGAACTCTGGAGCTCTCTTTCCATAGCAAAGAGTTTCTTTAGCTCCTCCTCTATTGCGCTGAGCTTTCTTGCCTTTTCCTTTTCTTCCAGTTCCTTTATTCGTAGTATCTTCTTCAAGTCCATTCCCTTCTCTCCAGAACCTCCCTCAAGTCATCTTTCGTGTTCATGTTCAAAAAGGATTCAAGCTCGGGGTCCACTTTTCTAACTACTTCCTCGCCCACAACGTTAAAGTCCACCCTTTCTAAGAATCCCATAACGCTCCTATGTCCTGACTCTATGTATTCTCTGAGCTCTTCATTGAGAGCTTTTGAGTATACGCCTATCAGCGGGTGAAGCTTTCCTCGCGCCCTGAAGATGGTCACAGGCTCCCTGTAGGACTTTACAAGAAGCCTAAGAACACTCTCCTTTATCAGGGGAATGTCCACGCTCAGTATCATCACGCTTTCACATACCGCAGTTTCCAGAGCGGTGTAGATACACACAACAGGGGACTGAAAATCGTATAGGTCTTCTACAACGGGAACTTTCAGACTCCTGAAGGTTTCCCTGCTTTTCACCACGACGGTTACAGTTGGGCATACAAGCTTTGCTGTCTCTATTATCCTATCTATTACCCTCTTTTGCCCAAGCTTAAAAAGAGCTTTATTCTCACCGAACCGCCTGCTCTGCCCTCCCGCGAGGATGAAAGCCTCCATCAGTCTTTAATATAAAGAACCGCTCCATTCTTGAAACGTATAACCTTGACCACCCTGCCCGGTTCCGCACCGCTACTGTTGCCCAATACTAAGGTCTTGACCTTCTCCTTTTTACGAACCGCAGGAGGTTTTCTGTCTGTTCTTTGTTTCTTTACAACAGTGACAGACCCGCTTTCAAGTTTTCGGTGAGAAACTTTAACAAGGTAGAGATGGGTTCCTGCAGGTATGGTATCCCCCTTTATATGAGGATTGAGGTCCCTAAAGGAGCTTTCCTTAATCTTCAAGTTCCTTACTACAGTTTTTACACTTTGGGTTTCCCTGAGAACCATTTTGCTTATAGGTGAATGTAGGGTTTCCACTTTCAATCCGTATCTGTGGGGAGCTTTAGCTATTAGCAATGTGGCAAAGAACATGGGAACGTAGTTCCTCGTCTCCTTGGGCAGTGCCTCTTTAAATTTCCAGAAGTCAATACCTCCCGTTTTTCTCATTACACAGCCCTCACCGCAGTTGTATGCAGCAAGAGCCAAACTCCAGTCTCCGAAAAGCTCGTAAAGGTCTTTTAGGTATTTAGCTGCTGCGTGGGTTGACTTTATAAGGTCAAAACGTTCATCCACAACGTTGTCTACCCTGAGTCCATAGTGTCTGGCGGTCTGAGGCATGAGTTGCCATATTCCCCCCGCTCCCGCTCTGGAAACCGCAAAAGGGTTAAAACCGCTCTCTATAACGGGCAAAAGGACCAGCTCCTCCGGAAGTCCGTATTTTCTGAGTATAGGTGCTATATGTGGCACATAGAGTGAGGCTCTTTTTAGAGCTATCTCGAGGCTCTTTTTATTCTTAAGCATACGCCTCATGTATCTGATAATCTCTTTCCTGTTGGGTATTTCCATGCCAAGCCTTTTGGCTTCCTCACGAAGGAATCGCTTGTCCTCGCGGGAAAGTTTAACAACGCCTTTTTTAACAACTTTGACGTCATTATCGTTCCTTTTAAGGGCTACTTCTTTAACCTTGGGGGTGCACCCTCCCGCCAGAAGAGCCAGAACTAATATTCCCCAAACTATCATCTTTAGGCTACTAACTATTATAGTTTTCGTCCGCTCGTCGTGGGAGTTTATAATTGATTTGTTATGAGCAACCAGAAGTTGGTAAGAGAAGCCCTTGAGGTCCTCCCCGGAGGAGTTAACAGTCCTGTTAGGGCCTTTAAAGCTGTCGGAGGAGAGCCGATAGCCCTTGTGAAGGGAAGAGGTTGCAGGGTCTGGGATGCGGACGGTAACGAGTATGTAGACTTCCTGGCATCCTGGGGACCTTTAATACTGGGACATGTGCATCCGAAAGTGGTCAGAGCTGTTGAAGAGGAGGTGCGGAAGGGCCTTTCCTTCGGACTTACCAATCCTCACGAGGTTAAGCTGGCTCAGCTGGTAGTTGAGATGGTCCCGTCGGTGGAGAAGGTTCGCTTCGTAAACTCGGGAACGGAAGCGACAATGTCTGCGGTCCGTCTTGCAAGAGGATACACGGGCAGAAAGCTGATAGTTAAGTTTGAGGGATGCTACCATGGGCATTACGATAGTCTGCTCGTAAGTGCGGGTTCGGGAGTGGCAACCTTCGGAATACCTGGGACACCGGGAATACCTGAAGAGATAGCACAGCTTACGCTGGTTGTGCCCTTCAACGACGAGGGAGCTGTAAGGGAGGTTTTCTCGCGTTACGGTGAGGATATAGCTTGTGTTATCGTTGAGCCCGTTGCGGGAAACATGGGGGTCGTCCCCCCGAAGGAGGGATTCCTACAAACCTTGCGTGAGCTGACGCTTGCAAACCGCTCGCTCCTTATATTTGACGAGGTCATAACAGGTTTCAGGCTTGCTAAGGGAGGAGCACAGGAGCTTTACGGTGTAGAGCCTGACCTGACCTGTCTGGGTAAGGTTTTAGGCGGAGGCATGCCCGTAGGAGCTTACGGAGGCAGAAAGGAGATAATGAGCCACGTCGCCCCCGAAGGGCCCGTATATCAGGCGGGGACTCTCTCGGGCAATCCTGTAGCCATGGTAGCGGGTGTGGAAACACTTAAAGAACTCAGGGATAAGGAACCTTACGACACTCTGCTAAGGCGCACCGAAAAGCTGTCAGAAGGTGTCTCTTCCCTGCTAACGCAAAAAGGTATACCGCACACTATAAACAGAGTGGGCTCTATGATGACCGTTTTCTTCACAGATACGGAAGTGAGGGACTTTCAAAGTGCGAAGAGTTCCGACACAGACATGTTCGCAAAGTTCTTCAAGAGCCTGCTCAGAAACGGGGTTCTTATCCCACCCTCTCAGTTTGAAGCCTGGTTTGTAAGCGTCTCTCACGAGGAAGAGCACATAGCTGAAGCTCTGGAAAGGATAGAAAAAGCCCTCAAGGAGCTTTAATGAGAAGAACTTTTATATACGGCTCCCTCCTCCTCTTCGGAGTTCTGTTTTTAAGCTTTTCCTATATACTCTTCAAGACCTACTCCAAGGAAACAGTAAGCGTTTTGCTTAACCTCAAGAAGAGATATCTTCTCCTCTCTTTGCTGTTTCTGTTCCTTTACCATACCTTTGACAACCTCAGACTCTACATACTCTCCAGAGCTGTAAACCTGCGATACTCCTTGTCTTACGGCTATGTAATGTCTTTCGTAAATACCTTCGGTGCTACCGTTACTCCTGCCCATGTGGGGGGAGAAATAGCGGCGGTTTACATGCTTTTGAGGAAGGGAGCAAGCCTCCACAAGGTCATGAGCATAGTGACTATGAAAACGATTTCGGGTCTTTCTTTTTTCGTGCTGGGTTTGCCCCTATTTATATACCATCTTTACAAACACCCTTCGCAGGCTCTGCCGGTTCTTGAGATTTTGGGTGTTGTCCTTGTGGTCTTCGGAGCAGGATACGTAGGCATTAGGTTCCTTCTGAGAAGGAACTCTCAAAAACCTGCTGTGCTCAGAGTTCGGGAATCAATAAAGAGGTATATAAACTACATAAAGATTTTCGGCTATAAGAGGAAAGGATACCTGCTGGCTTCTGTTCTGTCCAGCATAGCACTCTACGTTTGCTTTCTGCTGATAGCACCCGCACTTGCCAAGTCCTTTGGTAAGGACGAAAGCTTTCTTGAGATGTTCCTCTCCCAGATATCCCTACTCTATGCCATATTCGTAAGCCCTACTCCGGGAGGTAGTGGAGTGGGTGAGCTTGGTGGTCTTGCGGTCTTTGCGAGCTTTATGGAGTCCTTTGAACTGGGTGCGTTCGTTATACTCTGGAGGTTGATAAGTCAATACATAAGCGCTCTTATAGGTGGAATACTTTTCGGAATATGCTTGATAAAAGACTTAAGAAAGTGAGCTTTGTGGTTGTAGCTTCCCTCATGTTCTATTTCTCTTTTTCAAAGTTTGATATTTGGTTTTTGATACTACCCTTTCTATTTCTTCTGACACTGTGGAAGGACCTCAAAGCCTGGCTAATTACGGGTTTTTTGTCTATATTTGCATCCCTTTTCTGGATAAAGATAGCCATGGTAGAGTATGGCGGGGTTTTCCCACCTGTCGCTTACTTACTGATAGCGCTCCTTGCCCTCTCGGTAGCCACGGTTCAGTTTGGGGGTACATACCTGCTGTGGAAGCTCTCCAGATACAACCTACTGGTGCTACCTTTCGCATGGACCGCTATGGAAGTTCTCAGGTCAATCTTTCCCTATGGAGGTTTTCCCTGGCTACTTGTTGGAGAGCTGTCTGTAAATGCTCCCTTTCTCAAGGACTACCTTAGTGCGGGAGGGGTCTATCTATGCTCACTTCTTCTGTGGATTTTGGCCCTAACTCCCTATAGCCTGCGCAGTAAGCTCTTTCCGATAGTAGCTTTCCTATCCTTTTTGATACCTGTGCCCTTTATAGAGAGAGACTTTGATAAACCGGGACATCTCAAGGTAGCCATCGTTCAACCCAACGTCAGGGAGGACATAAAGCTTAACAAGGAAGCTTTCTATGAATACCTACCCCGCTACTGGGAGCTTCTGGAAGCGGTCATGAGAGAGGAGCCCGACATAGTTATCCTTCCAGAGTCCGCCTTTCCTTTTCATGCGGGACAGCTCTACGAAAGGGGAGAAAAGCTCTTGGAGTATTCCAGAAAAGCTACCATAGTAACGGGTCTTATAGACGTAAGGGTAGGAGAGGACATAGAGCCTTACAACTCGGTCTTTGTAATAAAAAACGGGGAGGTGATAGATTTCTACGACAAGATTAGACTCCTCCCTTTCGGTGAGTATGTTCCTTTTCCCTTCCACTTTGCTAAGGACTTGTTCGGCTCAATCGGTGGTATAGATTACGTCCCCGGCTCGGAGCCCAGATGCGTAAATACTGGAAATGTTAGCGTAGCGACTCCCATATGTTTTGAGGTGTCTTACTACTTGCTGGTTAAAAGGCTTTCTTCTTGCGCGGACTTTATAGCGGTAATAACAAACGACGGCTGGTTTGAGGACTCGGACGGAACCTACCAGCATCTCAGACAGGCACGGGTAAGGGCTGTAGAAAACAGGAAGTTTCTTCTGTGGGTAAACAACACAGGACCCTCCGCGGTCATATCACCTTCAGGAGAAATAGTAAAAGAAATTCCTTATGGAAGAAAGGGGTTTATAGTCTTTGAGTTCTAAGAGTAAAGGCGGGAGCACAGCTCCACACCTTCAACGCTTTTTATGGACGACATGACCTCTTGCAGATGTCTTTTGTCAGAAACGTCTATGGTGAAGTCCATAATAGCTATCCCGTCTCCCATCGTTTTCGTGGCGGATTCCCAGATGTTGGAGCTACTTTCAGCTATACTTCTGGTTATTTCGGAGAGTATACCTATCCTGTCACGAGCCTTTACCCTTATGCGGGTTTTAAACCTTCCTTCTGGCTTGAGCTTTACCTTGAGCACCTTTTCGGGAAAGTGCATCACTATATACTGGAGATTCGAACATCCTTTCTCGTGCAAAACTATGCCCTTACCTCGGGTTATTACCCCGTATATTTCATCTCCGGGCACGGGATTACAGCACTTACCTATTTCATACATTACACCTTCAAGCTCTTCCGTATACACCTTGGCTTTACCTTTCGCAGACTTCGGATGTGTGGTTTTTTTCTTGCCAGTTAAGAGGGTTAAAAGCTTGTCCGAAGTGACCTTCCCGCTCCCGAGGGCCACGTAGAGCTCTTCCTCGTCCTTAAAAGACAGCTTTCTGCGGAGCTTACTGAGAACCTCTTCTTGACTCAGCTCCAGACTCTCCCTGAGCTTCTCAAAGAGCTTTTTACCTTTGGTAAGAAACCTCTCCTTTTCTTCCTGTCTTATGTAGTGCCTTATCCTGTTCTTGGCTTTGGAAGTTACAACGAACCTAAGCCAATCGGGACTCGGCTTCTTGCTCGGGCTTGTGATTATCTCTACCTGGTCCCCGCTCTGGAGCCTGTAATTCAGGGGAACTATCCTGCCGTTTACCTTGGCTCCCGCACACCGGTTTCCCACCTCGGTGTGTATATGGTAGGCAAAATCCACAGGTGTGGCTCCAGCAGGCAGAACCACCAGGTCACCCTTGGGTGTGAACACAAAAACCTCTTCTGAGAAGAGCTCCCTCTTTATATTGTCAAGCAGGTCCGAAGGATGTTTGCTTCCCTGAATGTTCTCAACAAGACTCCTGAGCCAGGAAAACACCTCTCCATCGTATGCTTTCTCCTTACCTTCCTTGTAAGCCCAGTGAGCAGCTATACCCTTCTCCGCTCTCAGGTGCATCTCTTTTGTCCTTATCTGGAACTCAACCATCCTGCCCTTGGGTGCTATTACCGTTGTGTGCAGAGACTGGTAGAGGTTGGGCTTGGGTAGCGATATGTAGTCCTTGAACTTGCCTGGAACGGGCTTGAAGAGGCTGTGAACTATACCCAGAACGGTGTAACACTCGGGGACTGTTTTAACGATTATCCTTACACCCAGAAGGTCATGGACCTCCTCAAGCTTTATGTTTTTCCTTATTGTCTTTTGCCAAACGCTGTAAAGGTGCTTGGGCCTGTAAGTTATATCCGCCTCTATTCCCGACCTACTGAGAGCCTCTCTTACCAGAGGGATAACAAACTTTTTCAGATAGACCTCCAAGTCTTCTAAGGACTGGCTTACGAACTTCCTTACTCTTTCATACTCTTTCGGATAGAGGTATTTAAAGGAAAGGTCCTCCAAACTCCGCTTTATCTCCCAGATTCCCAGCCTGTGAGCCAAGGGCGCATAAATCTCAAGGGTCTCTTCCGCTATCCTTATCCTCTTATCCCTGCGCAGATGATTGAGCGTTCTCATGTTGTGAAGTCTATCCGCAAGCTTTACAACCACAACCCTTATGTCCTTCGCGGTAGCGAGAATCAGCTTCCTGAAGTTCTCAGCCTGTGCCTCCTTAATGTTCCTGAACTTTATCTTTCCTATCTTCGTTACACCCTCCACTATATCCGCCACATCATTGCCGAACAGCTCCCGTATTTCCTCGTAGGTCGTTTCGGTATCTTCCAAGGTGTCGTGCAAGAGCCCTGCAAGAACCGTGGTAGAGTCCATGTTGAGGTCCGATAAAATCTTTGCAACATTTACGGGATGGACTACGTAAGGCTCCCCTGACTTTCTAAGCTGGCCTCTGTGCTTTTCGCATATAAACTTGTAGGCTTTCCTTATCCTATCCCCGTCCTCGGGATACCTTTCTTCAACAGCGCTTATAACTTCATCAAGCTTTATATCTTTTACAGCCATTAGAATAAATATAAGCTCTTACAAGGGAGGCAAGATGATACTGGATAAGCTATTTGGCTTTATGTCCAACAACATAGGAATAGACTTAGGAACTGCAAACACCGCAGTCTTCATGGAGGGCAAGGGGATAGTTATATACGAGCCTTCCATAGTAGCCATAGATGTAAAGACACGAAAGGTCTTGGCTGTAGGAAAAGAAGCTAAGGATATGGTGGGTAAAACTCCCGAAAACATCCAAGCGATAAGGCCTTTAAGGGACGGCGTTATAACCGACTTTGAAGTCACTCAGGTTATGCTTTCTTACTTTATAAAGAGAGCTCTTGGAAGCACCCTGTTCAAGCCAAAGCCGAGGGTGGTAATAGGCGTTCCCACAGGGATAACTCCTGTAGAAAAGAGGGCAGTCATAGACGCTTCCAAAAACGCAGGAGCAAGGGAAGTATACCTGGTGGCGGAGCCTATGGCTGCAGCAATAGGGGCGGACATGCCTGTGGACGAGCCTCTGGGCAACATGGTGGTAGATATAGGGGGAGGAACTACCGAGATAGCGGTCATATCCCTTGCGGGTATAGTGGTAGCCAACTCGCTACGCATAGGCGGAGATGAGATGAACGAGGCTATAATCCAGTTCATAAAGCGTCAGTTTCATATCCTTATAGGTGAGCAGACCGCGGAAAAGATAAAGATTGAACTGGGAAGTGCGGTCATGGAAGAAGAGGAAAGGAGCATGGACATAAGGGGGAGGGATATGACGGGCCTTCCCAAGACGGTCAGGATTACAAACCATCATGTAACAGAAGCCCTGGAAGATACGATAAACTCAATTATCAACGCCATAAAGGTTACCCTTGAAAGAACTCCCCCCGAGCTTGCAGCGGATATAGCGGACAGGGGTATAGTGCTTGCGGGCGGAGGAAGTTTGCTCAAGAATATGGATACAAGAATCCAGCAGGAAACAGGAATAAAAGCCTTTTACTGTGAGGAGCCTCTCACCGCTGTGGCAAGGGGTGTTGGCAAGATTCTGGACAACCTTGAGCTTATAAGCAGAATTTCTATGGAATGAGCGATAGAAGGTTTCATACCCTCTCCTTGCTTGTGAGTTTGCTGGGCTTAGTTCTATTCTTCTCGGAGGTTTCAAGGTTCTCCTACGTAAGGGAAGCGGTCAACCTCATAAACAACTTCTTGGCTCCATTGCTTGAGTTTAAGGACCAAACGGTTTCCGAGCTTAAGGAAGAAGCAAAAGCTTACGTGTATTTGGTTCACACTGAGAAGGAAAACATAAGGCTTCGCAGAAAGCTAAACTCACTGATACTTACAGATAAGGAACTTAGCGCCTGCATGTCCGAGCTCGAGGCTCTTCGGAAGGCCATGGATATACCACCGGGCTTTGTAAAGCTACGATACAAGGTATCCCGAATTATTTACTATGACCCTTCGGGTTTTGACCTCTTCCTAATTATTGAAGGCGGAAGGGACAAAGGCTTCAGAGAAGGTGACCTTGTAGTCAGCAGGTCCCATGTCATAGGCACGATAGAAAGTGTGTTTGCATCTACCAGCAGAGTTATAACACCTTTCAACGAAAAGTTTTCTTCTTCCGCGGTAGTAGGAACTAAACCCAAAAGATATATATACAAGGGAGGGTTTCCCTCTGGAGAGCTACTACATGTGAAAGTAGGCGATAAGGTTCTCAGAGGAGAGGATGTATTCATGGTGGATACAAAAGGTTACATCCCCCCCTTCTTGATAGGCAAAGTTGGTTCCGTCGAGAGAGGTAAGGACCCCTTCTTTAAGAAGGTAAAGGTAGAACCCGCAGTAGACCCAAGGGCGGAGATGTATGTGTACGTAATAAGGAGGCATTATTGAAGTTCTTTTTGCTGTTCCTGACGTCTCTCCTTGTCGAAGTTGTCTTTATCAGGAGCTTAGTAAAGCCCGGCTTTGTGGCCCCCGACTTAGTCCTCCTGGTTTTGCTTCTGAAGGCTTACAGCAAGGGAAGGGAAGCGGTCCTGTGGGCCATAGTAGGAGGAGTCTTCTTAGACCTCGCATCGGATAACGTAGGCCTGAACATGTTCTTGGAGACGTTCTTTACCTATGTATTTGTCCTCGTAAACGAGAAGATCCTCCTCAGGAATTTCACAACCTTTCTGGTCTTGGCAAGCGGGGTCCTGCTCCTGAAGAAGATAAGTGCGGTTGCCCTTGTAAGCTTCAAGTTCTCCTTCGATATATCCTCGGGCGTTGTGTTCCTATCATGGCTCTTGGAAACGCTGGTTCTACTGGCGATATTCCTCCTATACTTTAGAAAGAGAGAATGAGTAGGAGGCATTTCTTATTCTTCCTAAGCCTGCTTCTGGGTATGTTTAGTCTCATACTGGGTAGGCTGTTTCACGTTCAAGTTCTCAACCGCGAGAAGTTCAAAAAGCTCTCGCAACGCAACTACCTGAGAGTCAGGGACCTTTATCCACCCAGAGGAGATATCTTTGACAGGAACGGAGAACTGATAGCTTACGATGAACCCCAATACGTGCTCAGCCTTGACCTTAGCAGACTGTCTACGGATGAGCTCAGGGAAGTCAGACGGAACCTGAAGGAGGTCCTCGGAATAGAGCTGGAAGAGGGACTTTTAAGGAAGCACTCGGGAGTGGAACCTCTGCGCATAAAGGAAGAGTTAACACAAGAAGAACTTGAGAAGTTCTACGCAAACGCTTACAAGCTTCCGGGCGTGTTCGTTGAAACCGTTCCCAAAAGAGTCTATCCCAACGGAAAGCTTCTATGCCACGTTATAGGCTATGTAGGCTATCCCTCCAAAAGGGACCTGAAAAAGTATGGCAAGCGCATATCAGGCAAAAGCTCTGTGGGAAAGATGGGCATAGAAAAGAGTATGGATAGGGTTCTACTGGGAGAGCTTGGCAGGGAAGAGGTAATGATAAACGCGGTGGGAAAAATCGTAAGGACCCTCAGAAGAAAGGAACCCGTAAAAGGAAACTCGGTTACCCTGACGATTGACCTGAGAATGCAGAAAATAGTAGAAGATGTTTTTTTTGAATCCGGACAACCCGCAGGTGCGGTTGTG